>NZ_JBALOS010000162.1:0-17308 GCF_036962765.1 Neobacillus drentensis | reverse complement strand
ATACATTAAGCCAACCCCGGAACTATTACTTTCATGGTAGACGCTTGGTATGAGATTATTGGAACCATTACGAGGGTCGTCAATCAAGAAATGGACGCTGTCCTCTTGTGTATTCCAAACAATCCTATTTACCTGATCAGCCTGACTATGTAGGAAGGTACTCATTTCTAACAGTTCTTCGGGTGAATCGAAAATAAACTCTTTCATCACTAAATCATTAAAAACAAAATTTGTCTGACTCCTTTTTTCAAATGAGAACAATAGGTATCCTTTGATTTGATCCTCTTGTTCGAAACCAATGAGTCTATTTTCTGGATTTTTGAACATCACCTCTAGTTCGGCATCCGTTTTTACAAACATACCATTGGTTTGTTCCGCTATTTTGGTATAACATTCTGCAACTTTTTCTTTGTCTTCTATACTCAAAAACCGAAGATTTGATTTACTGGGCCCTTTCGGAAAACTTTGTGGTGAGATACGATACTGATGCATTTTCGGCCCATAACCGAAACCCATTTTCTTATAAAAATCAGGACGAAATGGGTACAGCAATACCATGCTTACTCCCTTTTCCAAGAAGATATTCATGAAGGATTCGATTAATTCTTTTGCGACTTTTTCTTTTTTATGTAAGAGATCAACGGCTACGAGGCCAACACCGCCAACGGGTATTATTTTTGAAAAAAGATTCATTTTATGGTAGTGAACCCGCATACCACCTAATAATTTGTTATTCCGAAATAATCCCATAAAATCCAATGACTCATCATTAAATTGCCGGTCGAATAACCTTTTAAATGTTTCTTCTTTCACCTCAGAGGATGGATTCATAATCCCGGGATATGCATTAGTAACAATATCTATGTAGTTTCGCATTTCTTGTTCATTCAATCTTCTTATCTCACTCATTGATCTCCCTCCCATATCTATGTCTGATATCTATAAAAATAACAATCTTTCTAAAAATTGTCATTAAAAAACCACTATGAATATGGAAACTTTCATAATGGTTTTTTATCAGTTACTAAACTATTTCACAGTCAAAGGAACGACCTTTTGCCCAATTGCGGCAATCAATTCTTTTGGCATTGGAAAGCTTAATGCAGCGGGGTCCTTCATGACCGCTGGAACCGCCAACTGAAGGGCCTCTTCGCTAATATTGAATTGTTTGAAATCAGAAGGTAATCCAACCTTATACTGAAGCAATTTAATTTTTCCAATCACTTTTGCTAACGCTGTTTGTGGAGTATCACCCTTTACATCCACATTCAAAGCTTGTGCTAATTCAGCAGCCCTTGGCAAATATAAATCTGGAACCATTTCCATGACTACTGGTAAAAACACTGCATTTGCCAGGCCATGCGGGATCCGGAACAAGGCCCCATAAGCGTGGGCCATATTGTGGACAGGAATCGCATTTAAGGCAAAACTGAATGCAGTGATTCCCATTAAGCTTGCCTGTAATAAATCCATACGAGCATCAAGGTTTGACCCATCCGTAACGGCAACCGGGAGATTTTTTTCAATTAGACGAATGGCATGGAGGGCATAGGCGTCAGTTAGACCTGTTCCTGTAGGTGAGACAAGCGCCTCGATCGCATGTGTTAATGCATCAAACCCTGTAAATGCCGTTATCACCGGCGGGAGTCCAACGGTTAAATCAGGATCCAAGATTGCCATATCGGCATTTATAAATGGATTAATAATATTCGTCTTCATTTGGATATCTTCATTAAAAATAACGGCAATCGGTGAAACCTCTGAACCAGTACCCGCTGTGGTCGGGATCGCAATATGCGGAATTGGCATGTAAGTTGCTTTAGGAAATGACTCATACAATAAGCCGCCGGGAATTGCCTCTTTAATATCCGTTAAACCCTTATGGAGCGCATATTTTACCCCTTTTACGGTATCAAGGACACTGCCTCCGCCAACCGCAAGTAAAGAATCAGCACGGATTTCTCTTGCATAGCGGACAGCTTCATTTATGCAGCGGCTTTCCGCATCCTGCTTTATATCTAAAAATTGGCCAACCAATTCTGGACCAGAACCATGTCCTGTCAGCGAAAAAATATCGGCCACTTTTCCAACGATACCTGCCGCCTCTAAACCTCTGTCACTTAAGAGGAGCACACGTTTAGCACCGAGACCTTCAAAAAGACTCGGGACCATCGCCATGGAGTTTGAACCACTATAAATTCCCGTACGTAACATAAACTGGGATAAGGTTGGTTTCATTGTCATCCTCACCTCTAAATTAGTTTTGGCCAAACGGAATTCCGTACCAATTGCGTCGCTCTAATTCCGGAGACATCGAAGTGTGAACATGCTTTACCTGGGCTCTTCAAAATCTATTTCTGTCTAGCACCAGCCCCTAGAGGCTCGGGAACAAATGCGCATGAACAGGCGCTTCCGATTCTCCTTACAATACACCTAACTCACTTTCTGAAAATCTATAAATCTCTTCGATTTTTTTGCCTTTCGCACGGGCTAAGATCTCCATTCGGACAGAGAGTTGTTTTAACGTATAGTTCATAGTGTCCTTCGGATCCCCTCCGAATGCACTTGTCTCCCTTCCTGCGATACCTTCTTGATTCAGCCTAATCGCTAATGGAGTCAGTTCGCCCATCTTGGCAGCCACAAAATCAAAGAGATGTGGATGCTCACAAATCAAGCGCTGCAATAGGAATGTTCCATAGCCGATATGCCTGGACTCATCCTTTTTTAAATTACCGATTCCCTCGAGCAGACCAGGCATGAAACCAGCAGTTTCTAGGGCCGCATAAAAGGAAAAATAGCCGGTCTCTGCTAAAACCCCTTCGACAAACATGTTGTAGACAACCGATGCCTCGGCAATGGCTTCTGGAGATTGGTCGGTGATAAGCCGTTCCATTGTCGATGGGAGAATTTCATAGAAAATCTTCTGGTAGGTTTCTGTATGAAATTCGGATAGGTCCCCTCGTTCCCCAATAGCATTCAATACTAACCGAAAAAATTCGGTATGTTTTGCTTCTTCGTATAAAAAAGTCGTTAAGAACATTTCTTCTTCAAGACGCCCTTCCTTCGCAATGGCCATTATTAAGGGAAGCAAGTCCAAAGTAACTGCCTCTTCACCAGCTTGAAATTGAGAAATCAACCGCAAGATATCTGCTTTCTGCTCGGCATTCATCACTTTCCAATCTCTTTGATCCTGACTGAAATCGATATCCGCCGGGTTCCACGTCCCTAACCGCTTTGCTTTTTGGTATAATCGGTACGGGAAAGAATCCTCTAGCAATCCTCGGCTGCTCGTTGTTAAGATGGTTCTTTTTTTCATTTTCCTTCTCCTCCTTTTTTCATTTACGGATTGATGACAATTTCTGATGCCTGCTTACGAAGATGCGTTTTTAATATTTTCCCGACACCATTCCTGGGTAGTGTCTCTAAAAAAACAATTCTTCGCGGTGTTTTGTTTTTCGCTAAATGGTCTTGGCAATAGATGATTAGTTCTTTCTCGGTTACTTCAGAGTCTGGCTTTTTTACGACACAGGCAACCATTTCTTCACCCATTCGTTCATCCGGAACACCCACAACGGCTGCCTCAAACACTTGTTCATGAGCATTCAATATTTCTTCGACATCACGAGGATACACATTAAAGCCGCCGCGAATAATTAAGTCCTTTTTTCGGTCAACAATATAGACATAGCCCTCGTCATCAATCCGCGCCATATCGCCTGTAAATAACCATGAATTCTTTAAAACTCTATTTGTTTCTTGCATATTTTGATAGTAGCCTGGCGTAACATTTTTACCACGGACAATTAGTTCCCCCACATCACCCATTGAAACTTCCTCGCCATTTTCATCGACAATTTTCACCTCTACCCCGGGAATCGGAATCCCAACAGAGCCTGGTTTTATTTCAATGCCTTTCCGGTGTGCAGTAACAACAGGAGCAGCCTCTGATAACCCATAGCCCTCGAAAACTTTTGCGCCAAATTTTTGTTCAAAAGCATGCATTAAGGCAACTGGCAGCGGCGCAGAACCGGAACCAACAGACTCAAGACTAGAGGTGTTAAATTGGTCAGCTCTTGGATAAGATACCATGGCATGAATCATCGCGGGAACGGCTGAGAATGTCTTCACTTTATACTTTTCAATGGACTTAAATACGGCTTCTATATCAAAGCTTGAAAAAATAACGATGGAGCTGCCAGTAAGATAACAAATATTCGAGATTGTCAGTCCATACACATGCGCAAGTGGCAGGACTCCAAGTGTGATACCCCGCTCAGTTTCATTATGTTTTGCTGAATTCTCGGCATTGGAATATAAGTTTTTATGTGTTAGAAGCACTCCTTTTGGATTTCCGGTCGTACCTGAGGTATACAGAATGACGGCTATATCATCCGCGTTCCATTTTTCATCAAGTTGATTTTTGGCAGGGACCAACGCATCATAAAAGTTTTTCGCCCGATCATCTGAAGGCTGATCCACAACAATCAACTGCGGTTTTTCTGGCAATCCTTCTAGTGACGTTTCAACATTACTCCGGACTGTGGAGGAAGTAATTACAGCTTTTGCCCCGGAATTCCGTGCGATGTAGTGAAGTTCCTTTGGATGGAGAGTAAACATAACCGGGACAATCGTCGCTCCCGCTCGAGTAATCCCTTGATAGGAAAAGAGGACCTCAGGACGATTGGGCATACAAACCATTACCCTGTCACCCTTAGCAATTCCAAGACTTTGCAAGCCACAAGCAAATTGGTCAGCGTAATGCTTCGTTTCAACATTTGTGAAGGTCTTTTCTTTGTAAAATAAAAAAGGATATTCACCGAATTCGGCGATATTTGTTTCTAGCAGGTCTTTTAACTCCACACCATCCGCTCCTTTTTTTATAATCTAGGCTCTGTTAAACTAGATCGACGATAAATAGCAACCGACCCTTTTGGTTCATTGCGTACCTGCTGTCTTTCTTCAAGTAAGTCCAAGTGGCCTTGTATTTGTGATAACCCTAGGAACACCGTTTTCCCGTGTAAACGAGGATACATTTCCTTGCAAATTTCATAGATGGTTTTATCACCGCTTGAAAGAATCGCTAGAATTTGCTCACACCGTTTTTCCTGTTCTAGTAATCTTGTTTTGATTAGTGACAAATGATCGCTAAATGACTCACCATGACCTGGGTAGATCATTTTCAGTGGCAGTCAGCTTACTCTTTCAAGCGAGTTTCGGTATTGCATTAACGGCCGTGGACGAATAACCTCGCCAGGATTAGGCGGCTCGATAAAGGCATTCACGGAAAAGGCCTTTAATAAATGATCGCCTGCAAATGTAGCGCCTGTTTCCTGGTTCCATAGTAAAATATCAGATTGACTATGTCCGGGAACATAAACCACTTCAAACTCCTTCCCACCTAAGAAAATTACATCATCCTCTGTTATATATGTAACATTCCTCCAATTATCCATTTTAAATGGACGTTCGATGATGTGCTTTAATGGATTGGCACCACAGCTCGTTAAAAACTGATGAAAAAATGCCTGTACTCGTTCATACTCTTCTATTCTTGCATTAATGGACCCACTTGCCTGTTCATGGACATAGATAGGCAACTCTATTTNNTATTTCTTCCTGTATGAAAGGGATTGCTCCCGCATGGTCGATATGAATGTGGGTAAGGACAATTTGATCAATATCCTTTAATGTAACTCCGTGCGTATGTAGTTTACTTTTAAGTTGTTGAAATGACGCCTTACCAGGGTTACCTGTATCAATTAATGTAACTGAATCACCAATTGCCAAAAAGGCATTAACCGTCCCCTCGGCGAAATGGGTTTCTAATTCAAGTGGAACAATTCTAAACAATCTGTTCCCCCTCCTTTCTCAAACACTATATAACAATTACTTTTGACAGGAGGATTGACCAAAGCACTATCAAAACTATATTTCTCCATCACACGAAATATGAATACGTTTTTCCTATTAGTCTCAAAATTTTTATTTTTTTCAAAAAATAATTTCAGTAAATGGCCCCCTTGAAAACATACGTAAATGAATTTACGTAAAAATAACAAGGGGGTATTCCATCATAAGCGATTATTTCTTCAACTTAATAGGGACAATTTTTCCATCCTCAATAGCTGCCACTTCTAGTTCTCCATCAAAACCGCCGCCAGCAAACTTCGTGAAGTCATAAATCTTTACATTATCAGGTATATTTTCAACTCCCGCTTGCATTTGCGCTTGGATTTTTTCAGCGTCATCGACGGATCCAGCTGCCTTCATCGCTTCTGCAAAAATATAGGTTGCAATATAATTTAGACCTGCTTCAGAGCCAGGGGTCTCCCCATACTTCTCCTTATATTTTTTTGCAAATTCAGGGATTGCAGGGCTATTTGATTCAACTAACGGCATGACCCCGATAGAACCATTTAGTACATCATAAGAACCAGTAACCGCTTTCATCTCATCGAATTTTGCTTGGTCCATCACAATGAATCCACCTTTAAATCCTAACTCTCTCGCTTGTTTCGCAACTTTCGCAGTTGGCTCAGAGGCACCGCCTATGAATAGCACATCTGGCTTTTTCTTTAACGCATTGGTGACGATAGTAAAGAAGTCTGTCTCTTTCGTAAAGTCGATAGAAGAATTATAAACAACCTTTCCACCTTCTTTTTCCCAATGAGCCTTTAGTTTGTCAGACCAATCCTTGCCATATTGTGAAGCTGTTGGCAGGAAGGCAATCTTCTTTCCGAACTTTTCCATTTCATAACTCGTGAAAGGTTCTAAGTATCCATCATAACGAGGGGGAATACGAACTGTCAGATTATTACCTACCTCTGAAACTTTTGGTTCACTCGTATAGGCACCGATGATAAATTTATCTTGTTGGTTGAATACCTGAAGGGCAAATACGCCTCCACTATGAGGTGTAAAAATAATTGGGGTTTTATTTTCCTGAATTAATCGCTTGGCATTGGCTCCTGCCTCATTCGGTAAGTATTTATCGTCTAATGATACGATATTTAGGTTATATTTTTTCCCGGCGACTTCAATCCCGCCTGCACTATTAATCTCCTCGGCAGCCATCTTCACACCGTTCAAGGTTCGCTCCCCATAGAATGCAGCCGGCCCGCTTAATGGTCCAGTATAACCAATGTTAACGGTAGCAGCGCCATCATTTTTACCGCCTGCAGCTGGTTTGGTGTTAGCTGGTTTTTCGGAAGTACTATTACATGCTGCCAAACTAAAGATCATGACAAAGATAAAACCCATCATTAACAGAGACTTGAATCTTTTCATTTCATTTCCCCCTTTTATTTACCTGAATTTTCAGTTACTTTTAATGATAAATCGACCGTTCTTCACCCCTTTTAAAAGCATGGTTTGTCATGCCCCAATGTAAGCTTTTCTTACTCGATCGTTTGCAAATAACTCCTGGGATGTGCCTTGTAATACAATGGAGCCACTTTCAAAAACATAGCCTTTATCAGCTATTTTTAGAGCAGCATTCGCATTTTGTTCTGCTAACAATATAGTCGTTCCCTCTTTATTAATCTTTTGAATCACCGTAAACATTTGCTCTACAATGAGTGGGGCAAGTCCTACAGATGGTTCATCGAGAAGCATCAGCTTCGGTTTTGACATTAATGCCCTGCCTATAGCTAACATTTGCTGCTGTCCTCCGCTTAGAGAACCCGCTGCATCATTTCTTTTTTCATGTAAGATGGGAAAAAGTTCGTATACATGCAAAAGTGAATGTTTGATTTCTACTTTATGGCGCCGATGAATGTAGGCACCCATTCGCAGGTTTTCCTCAACAGACATGGCAGGAAAAAGCTTTCTCCCTTCTGGGCATTGACCTATACCTAATTGGACAATTTGATCAGCTGATCGCTTGTTTAGTTTTTTTTCTTGAAAAGTGATCTCTCCAGCTGAGGGCTTGTTTAATCCGCTAATCGTACGAAAGATGGTGCTTTTTCCAGCGCCATTTGAACCTAATAAGACGACGATTTCCCCTTCGTTTACTTCGATATTCACGTCATGAATGGCGGTAAAGCTTCCATATTTGACAAAGACATCTTTTAAATTAAGCAATCGCGCTCCCTCCCAAATAAGCCTTAATTACCATCTCGTTGTTACGAATTTCATCAGGGCTTCCTTCAGCAATCTTTTCACCGTAATTCAAAACCATAATTTTATCTGCAATTTTCATGATCATTTGCATCTTGTGCTCGATTAAACACACCGTAATTCCGGAAGAGACCATTTTTTTCATTAACTCGGCGAGGCCTTCTGTTTCATCGGGATTAACCCCTGCTGCTGGTTCGTCTAGAAAGACAACCTCAGGATCGGTTGCAAGGGCTAACGCAAAGGCGGTTCGTTTTTTCTCTTCTTGCGTTAAACTGCCAACTAGTTTACTGGCAACATTTTTTAATTCCACAAATTCGAGTACTTCCATTGCTTTTTCGCGGCATTGTGCTTCCTCCGATTTAAGACGTGGTGTCCTAAAGATAGCATCCAGCAAGTTTGATTTTGTCCGTAACCGATGCCCGACTATGACATTGTCCAAAACGGTTGATTGCTCAAAAAGATTGGTTGTTTGAAACGTGCGGGCCACCCCCAACTTTGCAATTTTATCGGAAGGTAAGGTGGTAATATCTTGGCTATTAAAAATGACTGAACCTGAGCTCGGTCGATGAAAGCCGCTAATTAAGTTAAAAAATGTAGATTTCCCTGCCCCATTGGGACCAATTATGGCATTGATTTTCCCTTTTTCGATTGCAAAATCAACATTGTTTACAGCTATTAGTCCTCCGAATCTTTTTGTTAAATTCTTCGTTTCTAAAAAAATCATTTTCACCCCTCCTTTACCTGCTTGTCAGGGTGTATTTCAGCCCTGATTGCGCCATTCCCACTAACTTTTGTCCTGTGCAGTTCCTTTTTCCCCTTAAGCTTTGTATACGCGCTTGAAACAGCACCGACAATTCCACGCGGGTAAAAAATGACCAACAAGGTTAAAACAGGACCAAAAATGAGCATCCGGTACTCCTGAAAACCCTGCAGTTGCTGTGAGAGCCAAACAATAAGCAGTGTTCCCACAAGCGGCCCACTTAAGGTACCAATCCCGCCAATAAGTAAATAGGTTAGTAAATCAAAGGTAATTGAAATGGATCCAATATCTGGTCCGATAAAGCGGACAAAAGAGGCATAAAGGGCCCCAGACAGACCGGCAAACAGGGTTGATAACACGAAGACTGTTAGTTTATTTTTCATCGTTGAGATTCCAATCGTCTTCGCTAAATCTTCACTATTACGAATGGCGATATAGGTTCTTCCAGATAAAGAATGCACAATTCGATACATAACAAGTACTACAAGGAGCAAGAAAAACAAGACCAAATAATAATGAGAGATCTCGGATTCAAAATTAATTGGACCAATTCCTGCCGGTGCTGGAATCCCAATCAGCCCCCGTACCCCTTCCGTTAAGCTATCCCATTTATCGATAATAAGATAAAGGATATATCCTAAGCACAAAGTATAGATGGCGAAAAAGTGTTCCTTCGTCCGAAAGGAGATGATGCCCACAACAAGTCCGATTAGACTAGTAATGAATAAGGATAATAGAAAGGCTAGCCAAAAATTCAACTGCACTTTTACCGTTAAGATCCCTAATGAATAGGCTCCTATCGCAAAGAAGCCTGCATGTGCCAATGATAGATAGCCGGTATAACCCGCGAGTAAATTTAGCCCGTAGACACCAATCATCCAAATAAACGAGAGGGTCATGACGTGAACTAAGTAGGTGTTATTAGTCAATAAAGGAAATACAACAGCCAGTAAAATTAAAAAAGAAATGGTGTTTCTTTGGTTAATTACCTTTGACATTAATGCTGGCCCCCCTTTGAAAACAATCCGGTTGGCTTTACAGTTAATATAATGACTAAGAGGACGAAGGCAATAATGTCCTTGTAGTCATTTGAAACATAGGTCGCACCTAAGCTCTCGCTAAATCCTAAAATATACCCTCCGACAATGGCTCCAGGAATACTTCCCATACCGCCAAGGATAATGATGACAAACGCTTTTAAAATAACAAGTTGTCCCATTCCTGGGAATACTAAATTAATAGGTGCAGAGAGGGAGCTGGCAATCGCAGCAAGACCACCAGAAATCATAAAGGTAAGCATCGCAACCTTGTTTGTGTTAATCCCAACCAGATTGGCTCCTTCTCGATTTTGGGACATCGCGATAACAGTTGCCCCAGTATAGGTCTTTTTTAAGAAAAGGTATAAAAGGACCATGACAACTATAGCTGCAACAACGATGAGAATTCGCTGCATCGTAAATGTTAACCCAAGGATCTGGACGACCTCTCCGTAAGGTGTTGGCATTGACTGGTATTCAGCACCCCAATAAAATTGGGCGAAGGCTTCTAAGAATAGTAGAATTCCAATTGCAGCAATCTTATCGTGGATGGGCGGCGCTTCTCTAAGCGGATGAAAAACAAACCTTTCCATCAAAACTCCTATGAGACCAACAACAAGAACAGAAACGAAAATGGCAATCCAATAATGTAGTCCAAATTTTGTCATCATCGTTAAGGTTATGTATCCACCCATCATGTATAAGGCTCCATGCGCAAAATTTGGAATGTGCAGAATTCCATAAACTAGTGTTAATCCTAGGGCAACAAGAGCGTATACGCTGCCGATGGTTAAACCATTAAATAACTGTTGTATAAGTATCTCCATAGTCTCCCCCTTTAACCTTTGTCAAAGTAGTCTATTCAAAGGTATGAACAGGGAGCTTCCAATTGGCGCTCCCCTTGTTGAGATAAGTTACTGAACTTTATTTGAGACTTTCACTTTTTCCTCTTCTTGGAGGGTGCGCCATAATATTTTGCCGCTTGATGTTATTGGGAACTGCTTTCTGAACTCAATTTGTCTCGGGTATTTATAAGCAGCCATATGTTGTTTCGACCATTCGATTATTTCCTCTGCACTGACTTTCCCTTCAAAGCCGTTGTTTAAAATAACAAAGGCCTTTACCGTTTCACCCCGTCTTGGATCTGGCACACCTACAACACAGGCCTGTTGAATGGCCGGATGCTTATAGAGGTAAGATTCAACCTCGGTTGGCCAAACCTTATATCCCGAAGCATTGATCATACGTTTGACACGATCTACGATAAAGAAATAGCCTTCTTCGTCATAACGGCCGATATCACCAGTTCGAAAGAATTTTTTTCCATCGATATCAATAAAGGAACTTCTATTTTCATCATCGCGATTAAAGTAGCCAACCATTACCTGCGGTCCGTTTACGACAATTTCTCCGACTTCCCCGACACCTAGTTCTTTTCCAGTCGCAGGTTCGATGATTCTAGCATCGACATCAAATGATGGAATGCCCAGGCATTGCATTTTTGGTCGTTCAGCTGGATTGAAATGGGTCTGTGCAATCGTTTCGGAAAGACCATAGCCTTCGACAAAGCGCAATCCAGTTAGATTAAATAATTTTTCACCAACAGCTTCAGGTAAGGCAGCGCCCCCGCCGGAAATGGAAGTTAACGAGGAAATATCCTCTGCTTTTAGTTTTGGATTAGAAAGGAAATCAACAATCATTGTCGCTATTGTCACCCAGTGGGTACAATTTAGTGTTTTTATCATTTCGACTGCAAGGTCTCGATTCCATCGTGTCAGGATGACCATCGTGCTCCCGCTGTAGATAGGCATATGCATACTGTGGACCATTCCTGTTACGTGAAAAAGAGGCAGGGACATTAAATGAACAGCATTTGGTGTTGATGATGACCAGTGGTATGCACCCACTGTGTTTGCATTGATTGTTCGGTTCGTATGCAAACAGCCTTTTGGCAGACCTGTTGTCCCTGAGGTATACGGTAGACAGGCTAAATCATCGCCTTTGGCAGTATGCTCTGTTGGTGTAAGATTTGCCAGAATCGCCTCATTCCAAAGATAATGCCCATCATTTGAAAAAGGAACTCGGGCAGCATCTACCTCTTTCGGCAGCAATCCTTCGAAACCTTCGCCGGCATAATCGGAGTAGGCGGCAATGACCATATTCTCTAACGAAGTATTCCCTACCAATGGACGGATTCGGTCATATAGTTCCTGCCCCGCTAAAGCGGTCTTGATTTCACAATCACGTACATAAAATTCTAATTCATCTGCGACTAACATGGGATTGATTGGAACAACCACGGCATTAGCTCGTAAAATCGCATAGTAGCCAATCACAAACTGCGGTGAATTCTGCATAAAAAGTAAAACCTTTTCGCCTTTTTGGACGCCGAGTTTGTGTTGCAGATACCCAGCCAAAGCGTTTACTTCGGTATCAAGCTGCTCGTAGGATAATGTTTTCCCATAGTAGTAAATAGCATATTGGTCAGGGTAGCGGTTTGCACTGACTTTAAGATTGTCATACAGGGAAGTAGAGGGAACTTTTAAAGATTTAGAGATTTTTGGCCAAAAATCATAATGAAGAGTCAGCATGGACATCACTCCTTGTTTTATAGAATGGTAGAGCTTATTGTAAACGCTGTCATTTTATGAAAACCCTATTTTCTTTTTTTTAACTTAGAAGGAGACAATGTTGCCTCCTTTTCTCAGGGTGACTGTCACCATGATTTATTCTCGTTCAATAATCGTAGCAATCCCTTGTCCGCCGCCGATACAAGCGGTAATCAGCGCGTATTTACCGGCTGATCGTTTTAGTTCATAGACTGCTTTTGTAACAAGGATGGCACCTGTTGCCCCGAGTGGATGTCCATGGGCGATGGCGCCGCCGTTTACATTGACTTTTTCAAGGTCCATCTCGAGTTCGCGATTACAGGCTAAGACCTGTGCCGCAAATGCTTCATTTATTTCAATAACGTCCATATCTTTTAACGAATACCCTGATTTTTCGAGTACCTTTTTTACAGCAGGAACGGGTCCGATTCCCATAATATTCGGGNNTTCGGGTCTACACCGGCAACAGCATATGCTCGGATCACCGAAAGCGGAGTTAGATTTAATTCCTCTGCTTTTTCTCTTGACATTATCACAAGTGCTGATGCCGCATCATTTAAGCCGGAACTATTTCCTGCAGTAACGGTACCGCCTTTTAGAAAAGCTGGCTGCAGCTTTGCCAATGCCTCATAAGTTGTTTGCGGGCGCGGATGTTCGTCCATGTTAAAAATGACTGGTTCACCCTTTTTTACTGGAATTGTGATTGGAACAATTTGCTCATCGAACCGCCCTTCCTGGATCGCAATCGCCATTCGCTGTTGGCTTTGAAGAGAGAAATGATCCTGCTCTTCTCTAGTAATCTGATATTTTTCCACCAGGTTTTCAGCCGTAATGCCCATTGGCGGGTCCCCAATTTCTTTTGATGACAACTGTGATTTTCTAAAACTTGGCGGTACAGGGCTGAACGGTTTTTCGGGCCGATCCATCAAATAGGGTGCGCGGCTCATGCTTTCAGTTCCGCCCGCAATATAGATATCGCCATCACCAGCACGAATCGCTTGAGCGGCTAGATTAATTGCATTAATTCCTGACCCGCACTGTCGGTCAACTGTTATGCCTGGTAACTCTAGTGATAACCCTGTCTGGAGGGCTGTTAATCTAGCAATATTTCCACCGCCTGAAAGAACATTTCCAAAAATAACATCATCAACCATCTCAGGTTTAATATTTGCGCGTTTAACGGCTTCTTTAATGGCCTCTGCACCTAATACATGGGCAGGAACACCAGCAAGAGCACTTCCCTGTCTGCCAATCGCGGTTCTTACAGCTGAAACAATGACTGCATCTCTCTTCATAGCTCTTTCACCTCTTGAATTTGCAATTTTTATTACAAGTTGAACATTTTCAGGAAAAATTATCGATTTTTCTGTATCCAAAACCCTTAAAAGATCCATTTATTGGTGTAAACGGGATTCTAACAGCGAATTTCTTGGTTCTATCAGCGAATTTTCCAGTTCAATCCGCAAATTCATAATTCTACGAGCAAATTCCCTGTTCAATGGGCGAATACCGTAGTTCTACGGGCGAATTTCCCGAATTTATGAGCGAATTCCTTAGTTTTATGGGAGAATTCTCCACTTCAATGAGCGAATCCCCTACATCGCATGTGCGCCGCCATCGACGACCACGACATCACCTGTTACAAAATCGGAAGCTGGTGCAGCAAGGAATAAGGCAACGCCTTTAAGGTCATTTTCAGTACCAAATTTTCTTAATGGTGTTCCTTCTAGAATTGCTTCTCCCCCTTGATCCAACAACCCTTTGGACATTTTTGTCGGGAAAAATCCTGGGGCGATTGCATTTACATAAATACCGCTAGGACCCCATTTGACTGCCAAGTCCTTCGTAAAAGTAATCACTGCCCCTTTGCTAGAGTTATAGCCAATCGCATTCATATACTTTGGGTTACTTCCTTTTAAACCAGCCACAGAAGCAATGTTGATTATTTTTCCAGATTTTTGTTGAAGCATTACTTTGCCGACCGCTTGTGACATTAAGAATGTACCAGTTACATTGACATCCATGACCTTTTTCCAAGCTTCGAGCGGCATTTCCTCTACTGGAGCGCCCCAAGAGGCACCACTATTGTTGACAAGAATATCAATTCTCCCAAATCGTTCCATTGTCTGTTCGACAACCTTCCTAACATCCTCCGGGTTGGTAACATCACATTTTAAGGCGAAGGTATCCACCCCTAGTTTTTTCAGCCCATCACTTACTTCCTCACAGGCCTCCAATTTTCTTGAACAAACCACTACATGTGCACCCGCTTCGGCAAAGCCTTCGGCTATCTGCTGGCCAAGTCCCCTGCCGCCCCCTGTAACAATGGCAACTTTTCCTGTTAAATCAAACAACGCTTTTACATTCATCTATCGTTCCTCCTTTTTAAAAAAATCAAGCTATTCGAGCTCCTTGTTCATTCTTTTGGTGAACTGCATCCTGCTCTCTCACCCCAAATACTAACCAGTTGGTATGTAGATATTCATTATAATATCAAAATTTTCATAATATTCAACATCTAATGATTCGTCAATTTTTTCATTAATATTGTAAAAACATTTTAACTAGATTATTAAAAGGACGAATAGTCATTTAAGCCGTCAACTTTCCCACCAATAAAAGGTTTATTCTTTTAACATTAAATTTGCTGCCTGTATCTGCGAAAAAACCAGCAGCAATTGGATACTAATATTCATCAAAGAAGTTCAACCATGATCGCCATTCCTTGTCCCCCTCCGACACAAAGCGTGGCGATTCCCCTTTTTTCCTCCCGTCGTGCCAGTTCATAGATTAAGGTCGTCATTATCTTTGCCCCGGTTTCCCCAAGCGGGTGGCCTAAAGCAATAGCCCCGCCATTTACATTCACACGATCGACATCCAATTCAAGTTCGCGGATTACCGCAAGTGCTTGTGAAGCAAATGCCTCATTTAATTCGATCAAGTCAATTTCATTCAAGGATCGACCTGTACGTTCCAGTAATTTTTTCACGGCTGGAAAAGGTCCAATGCCCATCAATTCTGGAGTAACCCCCGCAGCTGCCCAGTCTATGATTTTTGCAATTGGCTTCAAACCTAACCGTGATGCATGGTTGCTAGAAGTAAGGACCAAAACTGATGCTCCATCATTTCGACCACAGGCATTTCCAGCCGTAACCGTCCCATTTTCTTTAAATACCGGTTTAAGCTTGCTTAGTGATTCAATAGTGGTTTCCGATCTAGGGTGCTCATCTTCACTAAATAGAAAGGACTTCTTTTTTCCTGTTATTTGAATGGGAACTACTTCATCCCTGAACTTATTTTTTTTAATCGCTGCTGCTGCTCGTCGCTGGCTTTCAAGGGCGAACGCATCTTGATCTGAGCGTGAAATATTGTATCGTTCAGCAACATTTTCAGCAGTAATCCCCATACCCAATTGACTTCCGTAAATCTCATGAGGCTGCTGGCCTGCTTCTATATTTGAATCGACAAGTTTTGCATTGTCCCCGCCGAATCGTGTATTTCTTAGGTACACAGGAGCATTACTCATACTTTCCGTACCCCCAGCGACAACAATATCTGCTTGTCCAAAAGCGATTTGCTGGGCAGCTGAGGCGACAGCCTGCATACCAGATGCACATAAGCGATTAATCGAAAAAGCAGTGGCAGTGATAGGTACTCCTGCTCTTAACGCCGCAACTCTCGCTACATTAGAGGATTCAGTTGACTGCCTCACTTCTCCCAAAATCACTTCGTCCACTTGACTAGCTAGAATCCCTGCCCTTTTAATTGCCTCCTCGATTACAATCGCGCCAAGATGTCCGGAATTAAGATCTTTTAGTGAACCCCCATATCTGCCAATAGGTGTCCGAACAGCACTTAAAATGACAATATCCTTCATCCCATTACCCTCTTTTCTCTAGATAAATAGATTAGCTGTATTCCTTTTCTAATTGCGCGGCAATGATATTTTTCTGAATTTCCGATGTTCCCTCATAGATTCTCGTGATCCGGGCATCTCGATAAAACCGTTCGACCGGATAATCGGCAATATAGCCAAGCCCGCCGTGTATTTGCACAGCCTTATCAGCGATGCGGTTGTACACCTCTGAACCATAGAGTTTGAGCATGGCAGCCTCTTTAATGACCTTCATCTCTTTATCTACCATCCAGGCGACACGATAGGTAAATGAACGCAGCGCTTCAATTTCAACTGCCATTTCGGCGAGCATATGGCTGACTGCCTGGTTCGTAATAATTGGTTTTCCAAATTGAATCCGTTCCTTTGCATATCTCGTCGACATGTCTAGGAGCTTTTGACAGGATCCCAGATTACGAGACGCGAGTCCAGCCCGGCCATTTGTCAGAATTTTCAATGCATTGACATAGCCTTGTCCCTCTATCCCTAATACATTTTCGACTGGGACTTCACAATCCTCGAAAATTAATTCTGCAGAATGCGAACCCCTCAAGCCCATTTTTTTCTCAATTGACCCTATTTTGAGCCCAGGAAAGTCTTTTTCAACAATAAACGAAGTAATGCCCTTCACACCCTTTCCCGGGTCAGTTGTTGCCATCACGGTAAACACTCTCGCCTCTGTCGCATTCGTGATATAATGTTTCAAGCCATTTAAAATGTATTTATCCCCCTTTCTTACCGCAGTTGTTTTTAAGTTGGCCGCGTTTGAGCCTGCTTCTGGTTCGGTTAAAGCAAATGCTCCAATCTTTTCACCGCTTGCCATTTCAGGAAGATATTTTTTCTTTTGATGTTCATTACCCAATTCAACGATTCCAACAGTTCCGATCCC
>NZ_JBALOS010000161.1:14011-16228 GCF_036962765.1 Neobacillus drentensis | reverse complement strand
TAAAATTTTCATATAATTGTGAATATAACAAAAATAAAAAAGGCGAAGATGAAGAATCTTTGCTCATCCAAGAACCATTGGGTGGCTTCTTGACACGAATAATCAAGGGCAGACCATGGCTTATAAAACTAATTGATTAGTTTTTATAAGCTGTGGTCTGCCCTTTTTTGTAATTATAAAAAAAAGGGGGGAAATGAAGGAAACCTATAAGAATGTATTTTTTGGAAGGTGAGGAATGGAAGGTTTAACTCTTTAATTAATGAGAATGGAGATGATTTATTTATGAATCAAGTAGATAACCAACTTAAATCTATTACAGTTAATGGTCAGCAGATTACGTACGATATTCACGGTGACGCGAAGGGGCCGGTAATACTATTGCTTAGTGGTTGGTGTCAAGACCACAGGCTATTCGACAAATTGGTTAAGCCGTTGGCTCAAAAGCATAAGGTGCTTCGTATGAACTGGCGCGGGCATACCGATCCAAAGCGTCTTCCGGGAGATTTCGGCATCAGAGAGCAAGCTGATGACGTCATTGCAGTACTGGATGCACTAGACATCCAAAAAGTGGTCCCTGTGTCAACTTCACATGGTGGATGGGCCAATATTGAGATCTGCCAACGGCTTGGAACTGCAAGAGTACCTCAAACTGTAGTCATAGACTGGATCCTAGTAGAGGCAGGAGAGGAATTTATAAAAGACTTGCAGGATATTCAGCATCCAGATCTTTGGATGGCTGGTCGGAAAAATCTGTTTAACCATTGGCTCGGCATCAGCACCAATCGCAGCGTAATTGATCACCTAAACAAAGAGATGGCCAGTTTCGGTTTTGACATGTGGGATAGGGCCTGCAGAGTAATAGAGAATGCATACCGAACTTGGAGATCGCCACTTGAGCGAATGAATGCACTGGATCAAAAACGCCCAATTGTGCACATTTATTCGCAGGCTCCAGTAACCGGATATGAAGAGATGCAACAGAGATTTAAAGATGAACACCCGTGGTTCGACTTCAAACAAATTAGTGGAAAAACACATTTTCCTACGCTCGAGTCCCCGGAAGCGGTAGCGAAACAAATCAATGAATTCGTATCTGCAAACTCATTAATTAGGTAGAAAGGATTCTAATAAAACATCATTGACTGATCCCTCATTGCCCCTATGTTTCATCTTGAGTTATTGGCATGAAAAATAGGGGCATTTATTGAAGTGAAACTTTTGATACACATGAAAGTCTCTACTAGTATTTGATTAAAAGTGGAGATTCGGAAATGAGGCTACATAAAAAGGAGGATTGGATAAGTTGGGTAAAAAGAAAATTATCATCGCTGGTGCCGGATTATCAGGTTTAACGTTAGGAACAGCACTTGCTCAACGTGGTTGGGGTGTTATTATCTTAGAAAGATCCTCAGAACTTAGAGAAATTGGGGCAGGTCTTTATACATGGGAAAATGGATTAAAGGTATTAGAATCAATTAACGTATATGATGAAGCGAGTAAAGATATAGAGTTTATTACGAGTTTAGATATGATTGACAATAAGCGAGAATTGATACATTCTACTAAATTTTTAGATGATAATCGTTTTTGCGTTATTCCCCGTAAAGATATTCACAGTGCTTTAGCTCGAGCAGCTCTGAAAGAAGGGGTACAGATTGAAACAAATGCTTGTGTAGTGTCTGCAGATCCTTCAGGAACAATTACATTGGATAATGGTAAAACATTCAGGGCTGATCTTATTGTTGGAGCGGATGGTGTCTATTCTACTATTAGAAATTCACTTAATATTAAACACACTTTTGAGCAAATGAACAACGGAGCGATAAGAGCATTGATTCCAAGGCTGAATGAGGACGAATATGGACGTGCCATGGAACATTGGAATGGTTATCGCCGTATAGGTATTGCACCATCTACAGATAAATTCCGCTATGTATACTTGACAGCGCCTTCCACAGATGAGGAAGCACTTTCAGATCCGATAAATAAGAGAGTATGGTTATCCTCGTTCCCTCATTTGGAATCCGTAATAAATAGAATAGAATATGCTAGATTAGACCGTAACTTTATTTATATTTTCTTAAAGTCCTGGACAATGGGAAGAGTAGCATTACTTGGCGATGCTGCACATGGTATGGAACCCAATTTAGGTCAAGGAGCAGGAGTAAGTATAACGAGTGCTTTGGAGTTAGCCAAACAATTGGATCAATATGATAT
>NZ_JBALOS010000161.1:0-13995 GCF_036962765.1 Neobacillus drentensis | reverse complement strand
AGCACTTCAGCGTTGGGAAGATATAATTAGACCCATTGCGGAAAAGACTCAAATTTGGTCTAGGATTTATGGTGCAGCAGCTTCAAACTGGCCAAAGGATTTATTAAGTATACGCTCTGAGATTATCAAACAAGTAATGGATTCTGAAAATATCGATCAGATGTTAAGTCTAGCTGCTAGACATGTTACCGGATCAAAGGAAGTATATGTAGGATAAGATATAGACGGCCGGATATAAACGCAGGATGGATGTTGATGGCGATTAATATGGTGTATTCTAAACCAAACAAAAGGGGCGGGTAGATATGAATAATTTTGAGAAACAGCAGGAAATTTCAAAAACAAAATCAGGTAATTCTCAACTCAAAGGAATTTTAATTGTTCTATTTGCCTCAGCTCTTTTTTCTAGTCTAGGGACCTTAACTAACTTTGCATATGAAGCTGGGATAAGTCCTGTTGCATTTGCCACTTGGCGTGAAACAATTGGAGCAATTACCATGGTAGTTCTCCTTGTTTTTGGTATAGGACGGCCAGCTCATACTGAACGCACACCTTTATCACAGATTCCTAAATGGCAGTTACGCAATTTATGTCTCGCGGCTATTATGTTTATGTCTTACAGTCTGGCGATATTTTATGCATTCGTGCATTTAACAGTTGCGCTGGCACTTCTTCTATTTTACATCTATCCAGCTCTGGTGACAGTGATCTGTGCTATCACTGGGCGTGAATCGTTTACTCGACCGAAGTTTATTGCTCTCTTGTTAGCTTTAGGGGGAAGTACTCTGGCTATTCTTGGACAAATGCTTGGAGGGGATGCTGTTCGATTCGATTCACTTGGTATTATCCTCGCACTTGGAGCGGCGGTAGGAATGTCGATTTATTTTCTTGTTGGCCGTAATGGTTATCCAAGTATTCCAGCTTCGTACGCGACAACTCTTTTTCTAACGGCAGGTGCGGTAGTTTTTGCTGTGATTGGCTTTGTTTTCGGAGAAAAGGAGTCACTGATACAACCCTTACACGATGCTTCACTTTGGCCAATTTTGCTATTTGCAGGCGTTGTTGGAGCTGCAATTCCTACAATGATGTTATTGACAGGTATTCGAATGATCGGTGCATCAAGAGCCTCAATTTTGGCTATATTTGAACCGATTTCTGGTGCGATAGTTGCTTCAATGTTTTTGGGACAAAATCTTTACTTCAATCAAATAATCGGTGGCGTTCTTATTCTGAGTGCAGCTGTTATTTTGCAGCGCAACATAGAACCTAAAGTTGAACGCTCAGTGGAACTTCCAGTAGATGACTTGTTGAATCCAATTGGAAAATGATTCAGCTGTAGGAGAGGAGAATACAAAATGGATGATCGTCAATTTCGTAGTGCAATGGGGAAATTTGCAACAGGCGTAACGGTTATTACGACAGAAGTGGATGGAGAAGTACATGGTATGACAGCGAATGCTTTCATGTCCGTTTCACTCGAACCAAAGCTCGTCGTCATCTCAATTGGAGAAAAAGCGCGAATTCTTAACAAAATCAAAGAAAGCAAAATCTTTTCAGTAAATATTTTAGCCGCGGATCAAAAGGAACTTTCAATGATTTTTGCAGGTCAGTTGAAGGAACACCGTGAAGTCGAGTTTGATTGTCTTGATGGAAAACCAGTTTTATCAGGTGTAGTGGCACAAATTGCTTGTGAAGTATCGGCAGAGCATCTTGAAGGGGACCATACATTATTTATTGGGAAAGTGACCGATATTCATCTTGAAGATTCTGAACCGCTCGTTTTTTATAGCGGACGTTATCGTTCATTATTAGAAGAATAACTTGCCACATAATAGTGCATAACCTTGGATGTTTTTTGTGGGACGTCTCCCGTATAACTGTTGGCGCAGTTATATATCATGGGAGGCGTCTTTTCGTTTTTCTGAATTAAATTCGGCTTCTCATTTTTATTTTCTAATTACTTAACTTCTCTATTAATCTTTGATTCTACTAAATAAGGAGAAAAGTAAAAGAATGGTTCTAGAAGTATCTTATATTACGTCAGATGGATATAGAAAATATAAGATTTTCTTATTAATTTTGTATTGTTTTTTAATTTTAGGCGATGGGAGCAAGATAGGGAACTCCAAACGAATGCAAACCGCGCATGTGCATACCAATGATGAGAGATGCTATTAAAACACCATATAAAACTTTGTTTAAGTTTGGTAGAAGCATGGTAAAGGCAACCAGCTCACCGAAAGGAAATGTAATTGTTGTTGGAAATAATGTCTTAAATATTGGGCGCCACCCGAATTCTAAAACTGAAATTATAAAAATAATAAGATGGTCATTTTTGCTCAATTTGTAATATTTTTAGTAAATTTGTAATTTGTACAAGCCCTTCCGACATAGGATACACGGATTAGTATTTATGTGGTATTGGAGGGGTTAGATTGCACAAAAAGTGGTTAATTTTTCTTGTATTTGCTTTTTTTATGTTGTCTAGTTTTTTTGTTGGTGTCCCGTCAGGTTCTGCAGCCTCCACTGGAAAGTTGATTATTATTAACAAGACCACCAACCGGCTTGCGTACTTTGAAAACGGTGTGTATAAAAAACAGTTTAAAGTTGGAACCGGGAGAAAAAGATCGTATACACCAGAAGGCAAGTTTAAGATTGTTAATAAGATTAAGAACAGGCCGTACTATAAGGGACATATACCAGGTGGAGACCCTCGTAATCCCCTTGGTAACCGCTGGCTCGGTTTGAATGCCCGCGGAACATGGGGGACAACATATGGGATTCATGGAAACAACAACCCAAGTTCGATTGGCGGTTATGTCAGCAGCGGCTGTATTCGAATGTATGATAATGAGGTAGAATGGCTGTATAATCAAGTACCAACTGGAACCCCAGTGATCATCACCTCTTCAGGGAAATCTTTCAATGCGATTGCATCAGCCAATGGTTATAAAGTGAAAGGCGGGTCAAATGCTCCAACCGTTCCAGTTAGTTCCAGTGGCGAAATCTTGAAAAAGGGCAGTCGTGGTCCTTCTGTCCAGGAGCTCCAACGCAAGTTGACTTCCCTAGGCTATAGCACAAAAGGTGTAGATGGTGTCTTTGGAGTAAATACCGATATTGCAGTCCGTAACTTTCAAAAAGCTCACAAATTGACTGCAGATGGGATTGTTGGTCCGGCAACGAAAAAAGCGCTCGGAATAAAGTAATAAAATAGTCAGTGACCATGAAGTTGCTCCAATTGATGAGCAGCTTTTTTTATTTTGATTTTAGTCAGTTTTTTTCGGAAGGTTTACATAAATTTTTACAAAATACATGAATATAGAGTAAGAGTGTAAATTTGGAGGGAATCGTATGAGTCGACTAGACAGGCTCAAAATGGAGAAAGTGGAACCAAAACATTGGCGGCAGTTCAATGAGTTATTGCGTTATGTTTTCCAAGTGACCAAAAAAGACTTACAAAGGGTGGGTTGGGAGGAACGTGAAATAGCATTAGCAAAACTACCTGTTTTGGAGCAGGCGGATGTGTTGGGCTGGTTTGATGGTGAAAAACTGATATCCCAAGTAGCTGTTTATCCCTTTCAAGTCAATATTTTTGGAAAAACATTTGAGATGGGCGGTTTGACAGGAGTCGGGACCTATCCAGAGTATGCCAATCTAGGACTGATGAATAAGCTGATTTGGCAGGCACTAGCGGATATGAAGGATAGAAAGCAATCAATTTCCTATTTATATCCCTATTCATTACCTTTTTATCGGAAGAGAGGTTGGGAGATCATTTCCGACAAGATGACTTTTGAAATCAAAGACTATCAATTGCCGAAGGTTAAGAAAGTATCAGGCTATGTTAATCGGTTAGATATTGATCATCCAGACATTAAAACGGTTTACAAGCTCTTTTCTAGGAAACAACATGCAGCTATGATTCGAAATAATTTAGCATGGGAGGAGTACTGGAGATGGGATTTGGATGATTTAACAGCAGCGGTTTACTATGATAGTTCTCACCAGCCAAAAGGGTATCTGTTGTACTGGATATCACATGATGTGCTTCATATAAAAGAAATGGTTTATATGAATGAAGAGGCGCGAATCGGACTTTGGAATTTTGTCAGTGCCCATTTTTCGATGGTTTCAAAAGTTGTCGGAGCCATCTATACGGATGAACCATTGGCATTTTGGCTTGAAGATGGGGATATTAAAGAAACAATCGCGCCTTATTTCATGGCCCGAATTGTAGATGTTAAACAGTTTATTAATCAATATCCTTTTAGAGCACCAGGCGTAGATGTAAACTTGACAATCAGACTTGATGATCCATTATTAGAATGGAATCAGGGAATTTATAAATTACATATATCCGCTGTTGGTCAGGGTGAACTTATATCAAGTCAGGACCAGCCTTCTTTAACTATTGATATCCAGACATTGTCGACCCTGTTACTCGGGTACAAAAGACCGTCCTATTTGGCAAGGATTGGAAGACTATCTAGTAATGAACAAACCGTGAAAATATTAGAGAATTTAATTGAGCGAGACACACCTTACTTCTCCGATTATTTTTGATGCTGTTTCAAGCGTTGTTTTTTTCCTCTTTCGTTATTCGGAAGAGGAATTTTTATAATTCAATCATTGAATATTTAAAATAAATAATACATAATAGGTTAAATCTAGTTTATTATTATGGAATAATATTTTTTATTAAAAAGGAGTTTATGAATGAATTTTTCTGCCAAACAGATTGTTTTTATTAGTTTTATGTTATTTTCCATGTTTTTTGGGGCGGGTAACCTGATCTTTCCACCATTTTTGGGGCAAGCTGCGGGGAATCATCTTTGGACAGCTCTTGCTGGTTTTATTGTTTCAGCAGTCGGACTGCCTATTTTAGGAGTTATTGCTGTGGCTAAAGCAGGAAGTTTTAACGAGCTAAACCTACGGGTTCATCCTTATTTTGCTCTCATCTTTCCATTTTTCATATATATCGCGATTGGACCTGGATTGGCTATTCCTCGTGCTGGAAGTCTCGCTTTTGAAATGGGATTAGCTCCTTTTTTACCAGAAAATTTGGTCGGAAGTCCGCTATCATTGTTTATTTATAGTATTGTCTTTTTTGGATTAGTAGCTTGGTTATGTATGTACCCTTCAAAACTTGTCGACCTTTTTGGGAAATTATTGACGCCAATCCTACTGGCCCTGATTGCAATTATTTTTGTAAAAAGCTTAATTGACCCAATCGGTTCCTTCGCAGCTCCGAAGGATAATTATGTTTCAAATCCTGTCTTCCAAGGATTTTTAGATGGTTATTTAACAATGGATGCATTGGCTGCCTTAGCATTTGGTATTGTCATTGCCAATACATTGAAATCACAAGGAGTACTAGATACAAAAAAAAGATCCGTATATATGATGTACGCTGGATTAGGTGCAGGGTTGCTATTAACCGTGATCTATCTTATTTTAGGTTATTTAGGTGCAGCCAGTTCATCCTTAGGAAAAACGGAGAATGGGGCCCAAATATTGTCTAATGTTATGACCCACTTGTTTGGCCAAAGTGGGACCTTACTATTAGGGTTAGTTTTTACGATTGCCTGTTTTTGCGTATCCATTGGTTTAGTTACATCCTGCAGTCAATTTTTCGCAAATGCCATTCCAAAAATTACGTATAAAACGTGGGTAATCATCCTAACAGTTCTTAGCACCGCCATTGCTAATTTAGGTTTAACGCAAATCTTACAGGTCTCCGTTCCGATTCTAGGTTTGATTTACCCGATTGCGATCGTGATGATCATGTTAGGCCTCATCGATAATTTAATTAAGAATTCGCGGCAGATTTATATCACTGTTGTCATCTTTGTTGCTCTATTTAGTATTATTGATACGATTAATAAAACATTCCTCGCCAATGAATGGAGCGGGGCACTTGAAATCCTTCCCTTTTATACGGAAGGAATAGGATGGATTATCCCAGCCCTGCTGGGTTTAATAGTAGGATATCTTCTTGGAATGTTTAATGAAAAACCATCAACTGAACTAAAATAAAAAACACGGCTACAGCCGTGTTTTTGCTTTTTACGATTGTTTTTTATCGGTTTTTTTCTCAGTTAGAGCACGGTAGATTTGGGTGTACATACTGCCTTGAACAATATTTTGAAGGAAAAAATCTCCAATCAATTTTAAGTATTCTTCATCCTCAAACATTTTTTTGTTTTGTAATTCCATTTCTGCTAAACCTTCATATTTGGTAAGGAGGGCATATGTATGATCTTCTCCAGAAACGGGTGTTAAGATCTCAACATTGTGATCATAGTTTTCGTTTCGGAACGTTTTAATTTCCTTTAAGTTTTCAATACCTTCTTTAAATTTATCCTGTTTAATCTCAAATGTCTGATAGACAAAAATGGCCATTCGCTGCATCCCCTAAATAGATTTTACAAACGTAATTGTAAATTTCCCTTAAAAGCAGCATTTTATTCTTATTCCATGGCATAAAACCTTCATTAAAAATGAGTTTGGAAATGGAAAAAATTCGTCCATCTTAAAAATCTAATCCGGAGAATAATACTAATGATTAGTTATAACCTTGATTTGAGAGTGGCAGGTGAATATATGTTGTCATATCAACCAGGACAAGTCGTCTACATTATTATTCGGAATCCACATGCCCAAGATGTAGCAAATGTTCAACAAGCGGCAGTTGTACAAAATCCGGATAACTTGGATCAACTGTCTCTTTTTGTCTACGAAACCTACTATCCTTTAACAGAGGAAGTAGCAGTTTATTCATCGGCAGAGGAAGCTGAATTTGCCTATCAAGATGCATTTGGTTTAACAGAGATGGAGGACTATTATGGTTAAGCCCTTTGTTCCACAACTTGTTTATGTTGAGCCAAGTGCCCTAGAATACCCACTTGGAAAAGAATTAATCGCTAAATTTGAAAATATGGGAATCGAAATTAGAGAAACAACGTCGCATAATCAAATTCGAAATTTACCAGGCGATAATGATTTTCAAAAATATCGGGTTGCCAAATCAACCTTGGTGATTGGGGTAAGGAAAACATTAAAGTTTGATACATCTAAACCTTCTGCAGAATATGCGATCCCGTTTGTAACTGGGTGCATGGGGCATTGTCATTATTGCTACTTACAGACAACAATGGGAAGTAAACCTTATATTCGTACTTATGTGAACCTTGAAGAAATTTTCGAGGCGGCCGATAATTATATGAAAGAACGCGCGCCTGTACCCACTAGGTTTGAAGCCTCGTGTACATCTGATATCGTAGGTGTTGACCATCTAACCCATACATTAAAAAAAGCGATTGAGTTCTTTGGACAATCGGAATATGGCAAACTCCGTTTCGTAACCAAATTTGCCCATGTGGATCATTTACTAGATGCAAACCATAATGGAAAAACACGTTTTCGCTTCAGTGTCAATGATGATTATATTATCAAGAATTTTGAACCAGGTACATCAAGGCTGCCAGAACGAATTGAGGCAGCGGGGAAGGTTGCTGTTGCTGGTTTTCCGTTAGGTTTTATTATTGCACCGATTTATTTACATGAAGGCTGGAAAGAAGGATATAAAGATATGTTAGAAAAGCTGGAAGCTGAACTTCCCAAGTCGGCTAAAAAGGATTTAACCTTTGAAATGATTCAGCATCGGTTTACAAAACCAGCGAAGCGTGTTATCCAAAAAAATTACCCGATGACAAAACTCGAATTAGATGAAACAAAACGCAAGTGGAAATGGGGACGTTATGGGATTGGAAAATTTGTCTATACGAATGAAGAGCAAGATGATATAAAGGATACGCTAGGCAGATATATTAACACCTATTTTCCACAGGCAAAAATAGAATATTTCACATAGAAAAAGAGGGATTCAACGAATCCCCCTTTATTTATTGAGTATTATGATTCAGTTGCACTCTTACCAAAAGCTGTGGTTTCTTTTTCGCTGTCATCCTTAAGTTCATTATCTTTTTTAATTCGCCCCTTGCCAACCGCAAGTGCTACCAAGACTCCGATACCAATAAAGATCAGCCCTGTCAAGAAAACCGTAGAAAATGAATCTGACCAGGCAATTTGAATGGAATGAATCACGCTATTTTGGATATCTTCAGGCATTTTTAAAAGACTCGGATTGAGAAGTAAACTAAATAAAGAATCCGTTTTTTCTGAAAGAACTTTTAATGCTTGGTGCGCAATTGGATTTTCAGTATCATTTGCAGCATGAATCATTTCACCTTTAAGAGTATGGTTCATAATTGAATTTAAAATGGTAATCCCAATGGTACCACCAATGGAGCGAAAGAAAGTGGAAGCGGATGTTACCGTTCCAAGTTGCGACTTTGGAAATTCATTTTGGATCGCAATCATTAAGGTTGGCATTACTAAGCCCATCCCTAAGCCAAGAACAACCATATAGGCATAGGCAGTAAATTCGTTAGAATCGATGCCCATTGTACTCATTAAAAAGAATCCTAATGCACCAAGAAGCATACCAGCTGTTAATACAGAGCGGAAGCTAAATCTTAGTAATAATTGCCCGCCAATGATACTTGCCGCAATCATAGCAATCATCATTGGAGTCATGGTAGATCCAGCTTGGGTAGGTGAAACACCAAGAATACCCTGCATGTACATCGGTACGAACATAATTGCGCCAAACATGCCAAGCCCAAGTAAAAATCCTAAAGCATTCATCGTTGCAAAAGTTCGATTTTTAAAAAATGAAAGATCCAAGATTGGTTCGACCGCTTTTCGCTCGATAAATCCGAAAACGATTAGCAGCAAGATTGAACCTCCGAAAATAAAGAAAGATGTCGTAGAAGCCCAGTCAAATTTATCTCCGCCGAAAGTCAAACCAAGTAATAATAAAACAATAGCAGGAATAAGTGTGATGATCCCAAGATAATCAATATTCACTTTGCCGTTATTTCCAATAGTTTCGTTCTTTAATCCCATAAAGATTAAGATCGCAGAAAGCAGTCCAAAAGGAACGTTAATCAGGAAAATCCAGTGCCAGCTAATGCTATCGACAATAATTCCACCTAAGAAAGGCCCGATAACTGAACTTAACCCAAAGAGTCCACCAAAAATTCCTTGCCATTTCGCTCGTTGTTCTGCTGTAAAGATATCCCCAATAATCGTTTGAGACAGGGGCATGATCATCCCGCCGCCAATTCCTTGAAGACCTCTATAGATTACTAGCTGTTCCATTGATGTGGCAGTTGCACATAAACCAGAGCCTATAATAAAGATGATTGTTCCAAGTAAATATAGGAACCTTCTTCCGTACAAATCAGAAAGTTTTCCAACAATGGGGACAACTGTTGTCGATGTAATCATATAAGCCGTTGTAACCCATGCGAAAATAGTAAAGCCATTTAACTCTGCAATAATCGTCGGCATGGCTGTTCCAACGATTGTTTGTTCCAAAGCACTGAAAAACATACCGATAATTAGCCCGGTTATGACTAATTTTGTATTAATCCGTTTTTCTTCTCTCGCCATATCTTTTTCTCCTATCTTCACGTTTTAAATAAGTTCCGTCCTACAATATACATTATTACTGTCCGGTCAGTCAATCGTTTTTATAGGAAAGGATATTTCAAAAGAAATCCTTATAGTTCAAATCCATAAAAATCAGCCATTTCCTTGTTGAATGGTTCTAGTGCTGCTATTCCTTTAAAATTGGAAAGCATTCCTTTGATGACTGGAAGACGGGGACTTTGTTTGTTAATTTCTTCTTCAAGGACGTCTAATGATATTTCTAAAGCTTCTCTATTTTCTATTTGATCTATTTCATTCCTCATTTTTTGGACAATATTATTTACATTTGCTGGTTCAAAACAGTGCTTTGAATTTTTTATTATATTCCCCATCTTTTCCTCAGTTATGAAGGGGTCTTCGCTTGAAATGTCTTTTACGATACTATCCATTCTTTTCATTAAAAAATGGGATAGTTTCTCAATCTCAAACTCCGCAGGTTCGAGCATCAATAATCCCACATACGTTTGAAACAATCCTTCAAGAATCAAAGCTAAATCAATCGAAAAAGGCTCTATCTTTTGACCATAAATAGAAACTAATCCTTTGCGATGTAATAAATGAGATTCAAAACGCTTTTTGAAGAAAAGTTTTTTGATTTCTTCATTCCTTGGGATTGCCTGTTCTTTGGAGAGCATAATCATAAATTCTTTATGACCAATAAATGTTCTGAAAAAAGCAGTGATTTGCTTGATGAATTTTTCTCGAGGAGATAAATCTTGGTTTTCAAAAACAAACCTACTTGATTCAATCGTATCAAATATATATTCCAGAATTGAGAGTAATAAATCATCTTTTGATTTAAAATGTAAATAGAAAGCCCCTTTAGAAATATTACTTTCAGTAGCTATCTCTTGGACCGAGGTCGATGAAAAACCTTTTTGAGCAAAAAGCTTCATCCCTGATTGAATAATTACTTTCTCCTTTTCTGTCAAAATAAACCCTCCATTACAAAATGTACCGATGTTGTATGTATAATCCTTGACTTATGACTGGCTGGTCAGTATTATTAAATTTGTTATGACCGCATAGTCAATCCTATTCGATTCAGACCGAAATGTCAACAAGGTATAAAAAGGAGAGAAATATGAAGAAAATCATTCAGTTTTCATTGAAGAACAAATTTGCAGTTTGGCTGTTAACTATTATTGTTACCGTTGCTGGATTGTATTCCGGAATGAACATGAAACTAGAAACCATTCCTAATATTAGTACACCACTTGTTTCAGTTTTGGCTGTGTATCCAGGTGCGACACCAGAACAAGTAGCTGAGAAAGTGACAGTACCAATTGAAAAACGAGTGGAAAATTTAGATGGGGTTTCGGTCGTTAGTTCATCTTCTTTTCAAAACGCTTCATCTATTCAAATAGAATACAATTTTGAAAAAGACATGGAAAAAGCTCAAAATGAAGTAAAGGAAGCACTAAGCAATCTTAAACTACCTGATGGGGTAGAGGAGCCAGAAGTTTCTCGGATGAGTTTTTCTGCCTTTCCGGTCATGTCATTAAGTATCACCAACTCTAAACAATCGTTGGCGGAATTAACAAAAACGGCAGAAGAAGAGATCGTTCCAGAACTGGAAGGTATTGAGGGAGTATCAACCGTTCAAATTTCAGGTCAACAAGTGGACGAAGTTCAATTAAAATTTAACCAGGCAAAATTAAAGCAATACGGCCTATCTGAAGAAACCGTTAAGAATTTAATTAAAGCATCAGATGTTACCATGCCTTTAGGGTTATACACATTCAAAGATACACAAAAATCTGTTGTGATTGATGGTAATGTTTCGACTATTGACGACTTAAAAGCTATAAAAATTCCCGTTATTCCAACAGCAGGAAGTGCGCAGCAAGGAGCGGCGGCTACTCAACAAAACCAAGGACAACCGGGTATAACCGCTGGCCAAGTTAACCAAGGCAAACCTTCAGCACAGTCTTCTGCAGCTGTCCCTACGGTAGAACTGAAAGAGATTGCCGCTATTGAGGTAGTTGGGAAAGCGGAATCTATTTCGAGGACAAATGGAGAAGAGTCAATCGGAGTCCAAATTACAAGTACACAAGACGCAAATACAGTGGACGTTGTGAACGCTGTTAAAGAAAAATTGGGTGATTTAGAAGATCACGTTGATGGATTAAAGGTTACGACCATTTTTGATCAGGGAAAACCTATTGAAGAATCTGTCTCAACCATGTTGAATAAAGCCATTTTCGGTGCCATATTTGCTATGGTTATCATCTTACTTTTCTTAAGAAATTTCCGCACAACCATTATTTCGGTTATCTCGATTCCATTATCCATTTTAATAGCGATTTTACTGCTAAAACAAATGGATATTACTCTTAATATGATGACTCTTGGGGCAATGACAGTTGCCATCGGCCGTGTTATTGATGATTCAATTGTTGTTATTGAAAACATTTTTAGACGGATGTCTCTTAAAAATGAAACATTAAGTGGTAAGGAATTAATTGTTGCTGCCACGAGAGAGATGTTTATGCCAATCTTTTCGTCAACCATTGTAACAATTGCTGTGTTCCTTCCATTAGGTTTAGTGAAAGGTCCAGTTGGTGAAATGTTTTTACCTTTTGCCTTAACAATCGTTTTTGCCTTGCTGGCATCGCTATTAGTAGCCATTACAGTTGTTCCGATGATGGCCCATTCGTTATTTAAAAAGGGTATATCCGAAAAACAAGTTCATGTTGAACATAAACCAGGGAAATTAGCATTAGGATATAAAAAGATTCTCAATTGGTCATTAAACCATAAAATCATTACGTTCGGGTTAGCCATTCTTTTATTAGTAGGCAGCTTGTTCCTTGTACCGGTTATTGGAGTAAGTTTCTTGCCATCTGATGAACAAAAAATGGTAGTGGCCACTTATAAACCTGCTCCAGGACAAACATTGGATGAAGTGGAACGGATTGCAACGGAAGCAGAGGGATTTTTTGAAAACAGAACAGGAGTAAAGACGATTCAGTTTTCCGTCGGCGGAGAGAATCCAATGAATCCTGGACAAAGCAATTCGGCTATGTTTTTTGTTGAATATGACAAAGATACCAAAAACTTTTCCAAAGAAACGGAAAATGTTATCAATGATTTAAACAAACGAAATGATAAAGGAGAATGGGCTAGTCAAGACTTCTCAGGTATGGGTTCATCAAATGCACTTTCGTATAATGTATATGGTGACAATATGGATGAGATTGAACCATTCGTAAACGATATCGCGAAAATTTTAAAAAGTAATGACTCACTTCGAAATGTGAAGACAAGTATTGCTGACACCTATGAAGAATATACTTTGGTCGCTAATCAGGAAAAGTTAAGTCAATTAGGGCTTACCCCTGCACAAGTAGGAATGGAACTTGCGGGTAATGGCCAGCGACAAGTATTGACCACCATTGAAAATGACGGAAAAGAAATGAATGTTTATTTAGAAGTCGAAAAAGATGATTATGAAGATATAAATGAACTAACTGAAAAAACCATCCAATCACCAATGGGAATAGCCGTCCCTATTAAGGATGTCATCGATATCAAAAAAGGAAATACATCTGATACGATTACAAGACGTGATGGACGTATTTTTGCAAGTGTAAGTGCTGAAATTACGACCAAGGATGTCTCAAAAGTTTCAACTGCAGTTCAAAAGAAAGTAGACAAATTAAAACTTCCTGCATCTGTTGATATTTCCGCAGGCGGGGTATCGGAGGATATCGCAGAATCGTTTACACAATTAGGTTTAGCTATGCTGGCAGCGATTGCGATTGTCTATTTAGTACTCGTCATTACATTTGGCGGAGGGTTAGCTCCGTTAGCGATTCTATTCTCATTGCCATTTACGATCATCGGCGGACTTTTAGGTTTATTGGTATCAGGTGAAACCTTAAGTGTATCAGCCATGATTGGTGCCTTGATGTTAATTGGTATCGTTGTAACAAATGCGATTGTACTAATTGACCGTGTTATTCATAAAGAGAATGATGGATTAACAACCAGAGAGGCCCTTCTTGAGGCAGCTGGAACACGCCTTCGCCCAATTCTAATGACAGCCATTGCGACTATTGGAGCACTTATCCCACTTGCTGTCGGAATGGAGGGCAGTGGACTTATTTCGAAGGGATTAGGTGTCACTGTTATCGGTGGATTAACAAGTTCGACGCTGCTTACATTAGTAATCGTACCGATTGTGTATGAAACTCTTATGAAAATGAAGCGTAAAGAAAAGAAGCAGGTAGAGAAAGTTTTATAAGTAAAATAATATAAATAGAAGCTGATTCTTCGTTAAGAAATTATTAACGGTTGAGTCAGCTTCTTTATATTTTCACCTAGTACTTGACATTTTTTAAAAAAAGAGTATAGTAAGATACTTGTGTTGGCCATTTTGATTTTTTCTTGAATTATTCATGGATTGTTCATATTTAAACGTTACAATAGATG
>NZ_JBALOS010000160.1:6175-13354 GCF_036962765.1 Neobacillus drentensis | reverse complement strand
ATTCCTAATAATATCATTTTGAATTGAAAATTCTTAATAAAGCCCTTAAGAAAAAAATAGTATTATCTGTTTAGTTCCTTAATTTCGTGAAAAAGCTTATTCTAACAAAGATAACCTAATTAGAATAATAGTGTTAAATTAATACTGTCATGTTCTGCTCTTTATTGAGTTTATGATTGTTTATCTGTTATGATTTCTTAGTAGAGCCGTTTTTTTTGTAATATTACGGACGCTTTTAATTAGTGTAATGTTATCTTAATCAATTTGGGAAGTGTGTTTAAAGTATGAATACGCCAGATGAACTTGTAACCGCAGATGTTGATTTGAAAGAACTCGATTATTCTGCTCTTTCTCAAAACATTCATTCATTTTTAAATAGTTTAGATAAAAATGGGGAATCACGCTTACCGCAACTTGCCTATCTTGCAACACGACATGCCATACGACAACTTCAACTCCCTCCAGGCCAAACCGTATTAGAGAGGGAAATGGCTGAAATTTTGGGTATGAGTAGAACTCCAGTTCGTGAAGCTCTTGTGCGTTTAGAGATGGAGGGATGGGTTCGGCTCATACCGCGTCGCGGGTTTGTTGTAGCACCCATTATAGCGGATGATCTCCAACAAATATATGAAGTGGTAGAAGCACTTGATGGAATTGCTGGCAGCCTGGCTGCCAAACGTGCCACACCTGAAGAATTAGACAAACTTGATCATTTGATTGAGGAGCAGGAAAAAGCACTAGCATCAGAAGATCTACTGGCATGGACTGACCTTGATGAGCAATTTCATCAACTTATTGTCGATTTAGCCCGAAATCCCCGTCTAAGAGGGGTGATGGATAGTCAATCTGATCAACTATATCGTGCTCGATTATATACGATTAAGCTTCGACCTGAACCAACACGCTCGATAATGGACCACAAGGCCATTGTTAGTGTAATGCGGGCAGCAGAACCGGATGCTGCACGTTCGATGTTACAATCCCACCGTTATAGAGCCCGTAGTGAAATATTACAAATTATCCGATCTATGTCTTAATTAGTGAAAAATAACTAAAATCCATCCTTTTTAAAAGAAAAGGGCTGCAGCGATTTGTAAGAAATCCGCTGCAGCCTCGGTTTAGATTAAGCTATATTACATAATTACATAGTTTCCCGATATTCTCTACTTCCACAGAAACAACATCACCTGACTTCATGGGACAGCTGCCAGAAGGTGAACCAGTAGCCAAAACATCACCTGGCTCTAGTGTCATAACCTGTGAAATCCAACTGATAAGGAAAGGGATGGAAAGGGACATTTGATTCGTATTACCATCTTGGACGACTTTGCCGTTTAATGTTGTGATTATTTGTAAATTAGTTGGGTCGATACCTGTCACGATACATGGGCCCAATGGACCAAAAGTGTCAAACCCCTTGCCACGTGTAAACTGGGGATCCTTTTTTGTAAGATCTCTAGCTGTTACATCATTAAATATCGTACAGCCAAAAACATAATCCAATGCTTCTTCTTCTTTTATATTTTTCCCGCGCTTACCAATAACAAGTGCCACTTCGCCCTCCAATTCCACCTGTTTGGTTAATTCACTTGATGGAAGAACGATTTCCCCTTGATCTGGAATCAAGGAAGATGTTGGCTTTAAAAACAAAAAGGATTCATTGAGATTGGCCTTTCCCCCGGTCTCTTTTGCATGTTCAGAATATGTCCAGCCGAAATTAACCACTTTTGAGGGTGCCACAGGCTCCAAAATTTTCACATCATTATATTTAATTCTTACGCCATCATATTTTAGAACATTGTTAACAACTTCAGTAAAATTACTGGACAATTGTAAAATTTCATCATCCTCTACGATTCCGTAATACACTCTACCATCAGCATTCTGATAGCGAACAATCGTTTGTGTTTTTTGTAGTACCTGCATGACCATACCCTACCAACTCCATCTATAGATTAACCGCATCTGACATATCTTTACTATGGTTAAACCAAGAGCCTATTTCATAGAAATACTTACTTAATAAATTGAACCTGCTTGCTGATTAACTCAATTTGTTCGTCCTTCTTTTTATTGAACTCCACCTTATTTTCTTCAAAGATGTTATTTCCCTCTGCGTCAATGGAAACAATCAGAGGACCGAACTCATTCACTTCACATACCCAAAGAGATTCAGGCATTCCGAGGTCTTTCCAATGTACTTCACTGATTTGTTCAACCTTTGTTGCAGCAAAAACAGCATTACCAGCTGGAAATACGAGGTGCAGTGCTTTATGAGTCTTGCATCCTTCTTCTGTGTTCTTCCCCATTCCACCTTTTCCAACAATGAGTTTCACACCTGTTTCCTCGATAAATTCTTTTTCAAACTTTTCCATTCTCATACTGGTTGTGGGGCCAATAGAGACAATCTCGTATTCATCATTTCCAAGGCTTCTAACAATCGGACCAGCATGAAAAATAGCTTTACCCCTAAGATCCACAGGTAATGGAATTTTTTCTTCAATAAGCCTTCTGTGTGCCACATCTCTGCAAGTAACAATGGTCCCCGTTAGGTAGATAATGTCTCCAATTCGGATATCCTTAAGATCTTCGTCTTTTATAGGTGTTGTTAATACTTTCTTACTCATAGTGTTGCCCCCTCGTGAGTACTAATTTCATAGTTCAAATTACGGTCAAAGGTGATCTTTCCTCTTCTATGGGACCAGCATCCTGTATTAACTGCAACTCCAATAGTAGAAGGATGCCTTGCCGTATTCACAACATTTACACCCATGACGGATTTAGAGCCCTTTAGTCCCTGAGGTCCAAGGCCAATCGCGTTAATTCCATCCTCAAGAAGCTTTTCCATCTTAGCAGCGTTTTCATTTTCATTATGACTTCCAACAGGTCTCATAAGGGCTAATTTTGAATTTAAGGCAGCTGTTTCAACAGAAGTACCGACGCCAACACCTACAAGAAGTGGAGGGCAAGCATTAAGTCCATAACTTGTCATGCGATCAAGTACAAATTTAACCACACCTTCATAGCCTTCGCCTGGCATTAAAACCGTTGCCACTCCAGGAAGGGTACATCCGCCTCCTGCCATGTAAGTATAGATTTCCACTTTGTCACTGTCTTCTTCAATTTCCCAAAAGATACTAGGTGAGCCGTTCCCGATGTTTTTTCCAGTATTGTATTCATCGAATGTCTCTACCGAATTGTGACGCAAAGGGGTTTCTTTGGTTGATTGATAGACACTATCTTTTAGAATGCTATCCAATTGCCCAATTAAGGGGAAGTTCTGTCCGCACTTTACAAAAAACTGAAGAACACCTGTATCCTGGCATGAAGGTCTCTTTAACTCAAAGGCTAACTTCTGGTTATCAAACATAGTTTTGTAGATGATTTTTGCAAGAGGATTATTTTCCTCTTCACTCAACTCTTTCAGTTTCTTTTCGACATCATCAGGAAGTTTGTAGCTGACAAGTGATATAAACTTGGACATCAGGTTCGTCATCTTTTCTTTTTGCTGTACCTTTTCCATCATCGCGTTCATAATATCTCTCCTTTTTATGTTTAATTCGTGAATCAGTTAAGCAAGTGATTGTGTGCATGACTTTATACGTCAATTATTAAACAATGTATACATTAACGTCAATACATTTTGTTAAAATTAAAATCTATTTCGTTATATAAATTTCATTAAAGAATAAGATATTCAGTGAAAAAATGTGGTAAATACTTTGATTTAACACGTTTTTTACTAGGTTTCTATCGTGCGACTAAATTTTAAAATTATGTGAATTTTTCAAAAAACGTTGACAATAACGTATACATTAAGTGATAATCGCTGTAAGGGTTTTCACTAAAAGTGTAAATTGAATATGCGAAAGAAGGGGGGGATCAGATGTCTGGCCAACATATTTGTAATGCAACGATCCCATGAGACGGTAGGGTGATACGTAAAGAGAAGTTTCATAGGTGAAAACTCTGATAGAGTATATTCCGGTTTGGTGATAGAATCTTTTTAATAGATTGTCACCCAATTCTCGAAATCAACTAAAATAAGATTTATATTTGTCAGGTTGTTACCATAACTGCTTTCGAAAAAGACCAGTATATCCAAGGGTAATGTTCGACATAAGTTGGAAATGATATCTTTTAGGGGTGGAATTTTATGAGTGTTAACATGCAAGAATTGAAAGCGATTACTAAAAAGACTAATGTACGTTATTTGACTTTGGCTATCTTATTTATCACGACTGCAGTTAACTATATCGACCGTTCGGCGCTAAGTGTTGCTGCCCCTGTAATGAACAAAGATCTACAATTGGATGCGTTGTCACTAGGAATCGCCTTCTCTGCGTTCAACTGGGCCTATGCTTTTCTGCAAATTCCAGGTGGATGGTTATTGGATCGATTTGGAGCCCGTGTTGTTTACGGCGTAGGGTTGTTCGTATGGTCACTATTTACCTTTTTTCAAGGATGGGTTAGTGGTTTTCTTATGTTATTCGTTCTAAGATTTGTTGTAGGGGTTGCAGAAGCTCCTTCGTTTCCGGGAAACAGCCGATTGACCGCCATGTGGTTTCCTCAAAATGAACGCGGCAGGGCAGTTTCCGTCTATAATTCTGCTCAATTTTTTGGAATTGCTTTGTTTACGCCTGTAATGGCTTGGCTTTTACAGAGTTATAGTTGGCACGTGGTTTTTTATGTTGCAGGGTTGGCTGGAATTGTGGTGTCGGTGTTTTGGTATAAGCATGTCCATGAGCCGAAGAAACATCCAAAAGCTAATCAGGCCGAAATTGACTATATCCTTGAAGGTGGCGGCTTGGCGAATGCAGGGGATAAACCTATCAAAATCAGGTGGGCCCATGTTAAACTGCTGTTGACCAACCGACAAATGATCGGAATCTATATTGCGCAATTTTGCCTCAATACGATTCTTTGGTTCTTCTTAACCTGGTTCCCTACCTACCTAGTTCAAGAAAAACATATGTCCATGCTCAAGGTTGGATTTATGGCTTCGATCCCATATGCAGGGGCCTTTTTAGGAGGAATCGTTGGCGGATATTTATCCGATTACTTGTTAAAGCGTGGAAAGTCCCTTGGTGCAGCACGTAAAACACCGATTATCATCGGATTCCTTTTTTCGAGTGTTGTTGTCTTGGCTAACTATACTTCTTCTGCGGCGCTCATCATGCTTATCATGTCGGTTTCTTTTTTCGCCAAAGGGATGGCTGGAGCAACCTGGACGCTTGTTGGCGATATGTCTCCAAAAGAACTCATTGGACTCAACGGTGGAATCTTTAATACATCAGGTAACTTGGCCGGTATCGTGATTCCGATCGTTGTTGGATATATTTTGAGTACAACACATTCCTTTAGTGCCGCCTTATTCTTTATTGGCGCAGTATTGTTAATCGGAGCATTATCTTACATCTTCATCGTGAACAAAGTTGAACGGATCGAATTACCCCCTGAGTTGAAAGAGGAAAAGCACCCTCAAATAAAATTACAAACATAAGGAAAGTTCAAGCACATAAAAAGGCTGACCTATATTGGTCAGCCTTTCATCATATCAGAGGGGTATCTACCAAATTTCTATTATGTTTAGTTAAGGAAGGGTTAATAATTGAGTAAGCTGATAGAATCATGATAAACTACCTAATTTTCTTTACCATTTCTTATTATGTTTTTAATAGAGAATTTACTCTGTTCAACTAGACTTATAAAGTAATATATTTATAAGTTTTGGGGGTTCAGAAAATGAATAAGAAAAAGTTTTTATTAGCAACGATTACTGCACTTATGGTTTCTACTGCCGCCATACAAATGCCGGCAAAAACAGCTTCTGCTGCTGAGAACCTTTCCTGGTCAAACGGCCTTAAGGCTTACGGGCCCAAAGGTTTCGACCTTCAGGCACACAGGGGGGGACTCGGGCTTACCTCTGAATCTACTATCGCGTCATTTTCTCACGCTCTCGAACTCGGTGTTAGCACACTTGAGTTGGACGTGCAGATTACTGAGGACCACCAGGCTGTTATCACACACGACCGTAAGATCTCTGGTGCGAAGTGCCAAGACACTGCACCTGCTTTCGCAGGTGATCCTGAGTATCCCTACGTCGGCAAGTATATTAAAGATCTTACCCTTGCCCAGGTGCGCACTCTGGACTGCGGTTCGCTAAAGTTATCGCAATTTCCGGAGCAAAAGCTAAGCCCTGGTGCACGTATGCCGCTTTTGACTGAAGTGTTTGACCTTGTTAAAAGGTATCACGCTAATAAGGTGTGGATGAACATTGAGACAAAGGTAGAGGCTGGGGCACCAGAGGAAACGGCTCCCCGTGAAGAGTTTGTACAGATTGTTGCACGCCAGGTTCGGGAGGCAGGAATGCTGCACCGGGTATCAATCCAAAGCTTTGACTGGGGTTCGCTCATGCGGATGCACGAGGTTGAACCACGCCTGCCACTCGTGGCGCTGACTAACGGTCCGCAATTCCTCCAGCCTGGTCAGCCAGGAGCTTCACCTTGGTTAGGTGGAATCGATATCGACGATTTTGGGGGTGACATGGTAGCGGCAGCCCATTCTTTTGGGGCGGATGCCATCTCCCCTGTACACGGTTTCCCTCAAAACGGCAAAATTACTGATGAGAACTATCAGCCATATGTGACCAAGGCAATGGTCCAGGAAGCCCGTAAGTACGGCATGAAGGTTATCCCATGGACAGTAGATGACGAGCCAACTATGAAAAAGCTTATCGACGACGGTGTAGATGGAATCATCACCGACTACCCTGATCGTTTGCGTTTAGTTATGGAGCAGCACGGTTTTGAACTGCCAAAGAGCTACTCGGCTCCAAAAGAGTAAGATATATAATTATCACTTATAGCGACGGAAATTCTTCCGTCGTTTTTTATTTTTCAAAATTCAAGCAAAATGATGGCTAAATACACAGAAAACAGGCATAACATCGTTATGCCTGTTTTAATAATAAATGCTCTCCTTAATAGGGGTTTTAATCATGTTTAATAGTTTAATTATCAAATAGTATGTTTTGTTAGTTTGCCCAAGTTAAGCAAATATTTAAGGATGATTGAATTTACTAAATAATTTTCAGAAAACGTTCCAAGTATGACTTAAAAGTCGAATAAATTCGAGTTTAATTTAAGAAGGAATTATATTCTAAATATAGAAATAAGG
>NZ_JBALOS010000160.1:2307-6151 GCF_036962765.1 Neobacillus drentensis | reverse complement strand
GGTATAGATAAATAAAATTGTTTACCAATTTATTAATGCATGATCGGATGTGAAAAAGGATGCAAAAAAGTATTCTGCTTGTTGAAGATGACATAGAAGTTAGTCAATTAATTATGAATTCGCTCATGAAAGAGAATTTTAAAGTATTCCCTGTATTTGATGGTGAAGAGGCATTAGCTCATTTTGATGAAACAACCTGATTTACTTTTACTGGATTTAATGCTGCCCAAACTGAGTGGAATGGAAGTATTAAAACGAATAAGAGAAAAAAGCATGGTTCTTGTTTTAATTATTTCAGCAAAAGGAAGTGACCTCGAAAAAGCGCTCGGTCTTGGTTTTGGTGCTGATGATTATATAAGTAAGCCATTTTCCATGATTGAACTAACAGCCAGAGTTCATGCTGCTATTCGCAGGGCTACACAATATCTTCCTCCTGAAAAAACCTCTAGTCATAATTTTCTTCATTATAAAGACTTGTACAGATTTTGGTGAAAGCTATTCCACGATCATCCAACTTATATTATCAATGCAGATGGGATTTGTTCTTTTTGGGGCCTCCCTTATTAATCATGTTGTAATAGATGAATATAAAAATAAAACTATCTCTCTTGCCTTCGGATATCCAATAAGCCGAAAAAAATTAGTGATGGCAAAAGTTCTTTTTATCTCACTTTTTGTTTTCTGCTGTACGATCTATCTTTCAATAAAACTGGTTGATAAAGTAGGGGACCTATAGATAGGGATAGCTAGTAATGTTTAGTCTAATCCCGCTTTACTTATTTGGTATATGGAAAAGAGCAACGATCCCGACAGTCCTTTGTGCAATATTTCTAATGCAATTTCAAAATTTCTCATACATTCTGAATATTGATCTTAATCCTGATTTGGTGAATGCTGGGCTTTGTCTCCTTGGAGCACAAGTAAGAATTGTTTGCATTAGAGCTAAATATGGTGTTGGCCTAAAAATAAAAACTATGGGCAAATTCGGAATGTTATATGCGGATATGGAGAAACCGGGATCTAATTAGGTGTATCAAAAAGATTGCTTCATTAATAGCACCAAGAAATGCTTTGATAAATTTGGTTAGAAGGAGAGGTAGTTTAGTGGAGAAACAGAAGTTAATTGGCATTTTTGATAAGCAGGCAGCCAAATATGCCAAAAAAAGTGAAGGAAGCACACAAAAACGTTGGCGTCAGCAACTTTTAAGTCATTCAAAAGGTCATGTTCTGGAGCTGGCAGCTGGAGCAGGTGCGAATTTTCCATTTTACTCTTCCGAAGTAAGAGTAACGGCCATGGACTTTAGTATGGCAATGCTTGAAAAAGCGAAAGAAGCTGCGAAATTCCATCGAATAGATGCTGATTTTATTTGTGGGGATATCGAAGAAATGGACTTTCCCCATCAATCGTTTGACACGATTGTCTCAACCTTATCATTTTGCAGTTATGAAAATCCTTTAATGGTATTGGAAAAAATCAATAACTGGTGCAAGCCAGATGGGAGAATTCTTTTAATGGAACATGGTATCAGTTCCAATCCCGCCGTTTCTTTTCTCCAAAAAACACTGGATCCACTTTTATTCCGTTTAAATGGATGTCATCATACGAGAAATATATTAGGATTAATTCGAGAATCTGTCCTAACAATCAATAAAACAGAAAGCTACTGGACTGATATGGTTCATCTAATATGGGCGAGCCCGAAACAAAATCAATAACCGCTTTTTTATTTCAGCCAGCAGCCATTCTTTGTCGAAATGGTGGTTAGATAAATTTTGGTCTAATATTTCTCCATTGATAACCAATTCTACTGGAATCTTGTTGGATGGCGGTACTAAATTTAAATCTTTCCGCATTACATTTTGGTATTCCGCTTTTTTTTAAACAGATAGAGTACCATTTACTTCTAAAATCGCGCATTCCACTTCTTTTATGTAAAAGATATCTTTTCCGCGCAATGCCTGTGTAAGCATTACTAAAATAACGGAACCTAATATTTATATTGAATGCTAGATTTCCTGCTATGGTTCCCATCGTAATTGTAGCTATAAAAAGATGATACGATTTTTGGAATATGGCCTCCTTCCCGAGAACATGCACAAAAATCCATAAGATGATGAATGCTGAAAAGGTCCAAAGATGATTTCGAAAGATCCGGGCATACTTATCTCCCTTGCAAAAATCAAAACGATAATGATTGACACCTGTTAGTTAGAGATATTAGGTTCTTTCGAAAATGAATCTATTCAGTGCATTTTAGACAAAGCCTACATTGAAAATATTCTAGTTGTATGTATGTTATGTGAGATTGGAAAATGGTAAAATTATCTATATTATATCAAAGGGGAAATGATATGAGAACTTTCCAAGATAAATTAGAAAAATATGCTTCACTTGCAGTTGAAATCGGAGTAAACGTTCAAAAGGGGCAAATTTTATTTATATCAGCTTCGATTGAAAGTTACGAGTTTGTTAAATTAATAACAAAAAGAGCATATGAAATCGGAGCAAGCGATGTAATTTATGAATGGAATGATGACGCTTTAACCCGAATGAAGTATGAATCGGCATCCGATGAAGTTTTTAACGTCTTCCCAACCTACCGGGTAATGCAGCGTGAAGAGCTAGCTGAAAAGAATGCTGCATTTTTAGTGATCGATTCAAGAAACCCAGATCTATTAAATGGAATTGAACCAGAGCGAATCTCAAATTTTAATAAAGCATCAGGTACTGCACTTACTAAGTTTCGAACTTATATGTTGAATGATAAAATTGCCTGGACGATTGTCGCCTACCCTTGTCAGACTTGGGCAGATAAAGTGTTCCCGAATATTGACAAAACAGATCGAATCAATGCACTTTGGGATGCAATTTTCTCTGCAACAAGAATTGATCAAGAGGATACAATTGGTGCATGGAAAGAACATATAACTGCTCTTGATAGGAAAGCAAATTATTTAACTAAACGTAAATACAAATCACTGCATTATCGCGCCTCAGGTACCGATTTAACCGTGGAACTGCCAGAAAAACATATATGGGTTAGTGCAGGAAATCATAATGAAAAAGGGACCTTATTCATTGCGAATATGCCTACAGAAGAAGTGTTCACGGTTCCTAATAAATACGGTGTAAATGGCAAGGTTTCTAGTACAAAACCGTTAAGTTACGCAGGAAAACTTATCGAGAACTTTACCTTAACATTTAAGAAAGGCAAAATCGTAGATTTTACCTGTGAAAACGGGTACGACACACTTAAACAATTAATTGAAACAGATGAAGGCAGTCGGTACCTTGGGGAAATAGCCCTCGTTCCGAACCAGTCGCCCATTTCAAAGTCAAACACCATTTTTTATAACACGCTTTTTGACGAAAATGCGTCCAATCACTTAGCAATTGGCGAAGGATTTCCGTTTTGTTTAAAAGAAGGAAAAACGTTGTCTAAAGAAGAACTTGCGGAAATCGGTTTGAATGAAAGCTTGACACATGTAGATTTTATGATTGGATCGAGTGAAATGGATATTGACGGGATGCTGCCTGACGGAAGTGTCGAACCCATTTTTCGAAATGGGAACTGGGCATTTTAAAAAGTTGTCTTCAGTGACTTTTTTTCAGCTTGTTTAGAAACCAAAGGACTCCGTACTTCTAGAAGACAATAGATGCAAACGCAATACAATATTACAATTTTATACTATTTTTATCAGTAGTTTTCATACTAAGGGGGAATCTGTTTTCAGTATTCCCCCCTTTTTTGAGAGGAACAAAACAAGATGATAGTTTAACCCTGCTTAAACAATATAAGAAATGTAAGAAACATGAATGTTTGTCATTTTAAATTCATATAAG
>NZ_JBALOS010000160.1:0-2244 GCF_036962765.1 Neobacillus drentensis | reverse complement strand
TAGTAAAAAGGGGATTGGACTAAAATGTTGGTTAATGAACTTACAGAAAATGACTACTTAGATTCAATGAAACTGTCAATGTACGCCTTTCAATATAAAGTACCGGAATCTGAAATACCAGCTAGAAAGGAAGGAGTAAAAAACCATAAAATTTTAGGAATATGGGATAAAGACATTCTGGCTGCCAAATTGCATATTATCCCGCTAAACATTTTTATGAAAGAGGCTGAGTGGAAAATGGGTGGAATCGCAGGAGTCGCAACCTACCCAGAATATCGGAGGAACGGTTATGTAAAAACACTCATCGTTGATTCCTTAAAACACATGCGGGATAGCCATCAAATTGTATCGCTTTTACACCCATTTGATATTTCTTTTTATCGAAAATATGGGTGGGAAGTATTAAGTGAAAAGAAAAAAGTCACGATTGAAAAAATGGACCTAAAGTTCCTCGATCCGCAGCAAGGTTTAATAAGAAGATTTTCAAAAGAGACCCATAATGAAGAGATAGAAAAAGTTTACCAACAATTTTGCTCACAATATACAGGCATGCTGAAACGCGAGACAAATTGGTGGAAAACACACGTATATCATGAAGACTCGCAGATTGCTGTCTATTACCATTCCGAGAGCGAGGCTAGCGGCTATATTCTATACCGAGTGAAGGATAGGAAAATGGATGTGAAGGAGCTGGTTGCACTTAACCATGAAGCAAGAATAGGGCTATGGAATTTTATTTGCCAGCACGACTCGATGGTTGAAACAGTGACGATGAATCTTGCAAGTAAGGATCCTTTTCCTTATTTTCTGCCGCAGCCCAAGGTGGAAACAGAATTATATCCTTATTTTATGGCGAGGGTCGTTGATGCAGAGGAATGTTTGCGGAGATTTCCATTCATTCATGAAAATGAGTCCCTATTCCTGCATCTTGAAGATTCACATGCACCTTGGAATAATGGGAGCTATTTACTCGGAAACGGTGAAATCAAGGTATTTAAAGAAAAAACTGGTGGTCACTGTGTTCACCCTCCTAAAAAAGGAATTCGCTTAAATATCAATTCCCTTTCTGCGATTCTATTTGGTTATAAAAGACCGATGGAGCTTTATGAAATGGATTTCTTGAAAGGTTCCAAGACTGATATTGAACTTTTTGAAAAAAAGGTCCCAGCAATGAAAGCATCCTTTTTTGACTTCTTTTAAATCTGTCTCCCTCATAGTATAAAGACCAATTAAACGTTTGATTAGATCGTTGAATCGTAGAAATGTAAGGGCAAAATAAACTAACCAAACGTTTAATTAAATAATTTTTAGTGATTAAATGCGAACTCTGATAAACAGGGTTCCTTTTTTGATCATGGTTTTTGAGGTGAGCTTTTTAAAGTTACTGTACCCAAAGTTTAAATAATCCTTCAGTGACCCCTAAGTTGTACATATAAAATATCCCAAACATTATACTAATGGCGCCTGTTATTTGGGTAAGTGTTTGGTTCAGCCTTAATTTTTTGGTACTAAACACGAATGGAATTCCAATAATTGTAGTAAAGAAAAGCATTCCAATAATTGTCCCTACACCGAATATAAGGATATAAACAGCCGCTTCCCAAACACTTTTAACTGTACTCATTGTTAATAGAACCATTGCTCCACTTCCAGCAAGACCATGAACTAAGCCAATCACTAAGGATTTCAAATATGAAACATTTTTATATTTGTGTTTATGCACATGTTGTCCACTATTTGTATGAGAGTGAACATGTTTATGATTTTCCCCATCGTGTTCATGCTGATGTACGTGGATATTCTTAAATGAAAGGAGAGTTGAAGCGCCAAGATAAACTAGCATAATACCCACTAAAAACTCTAATGACATAGCCCATTTTTCTGGTATTTCGCCCTTCATGAAAATAAGAATAATTCCGATAATAAATAATGTAGCTGTGTGACCTATTCCCCAGAATACGCCTGCTAAAGACGAGCGAAATAATTTTTTACTTTGGCTGGCAATAGTAGACACGGCGATCACATGGTCCGGTTCTATTGCGTGCTTGATACCAAGAACAAATCCTAGAGCTAGAATTGATAGGAAACTTATCTCCATTTTTTTCCCCCTTAAATAATATGGTTATCTAAATAAAACCAAAATAATTCAACAAAAGAACGATTGATTCTATTAAACAATTATTAATTAATAATATCACAGAAATCAATTATTTATTTGTTTATTAAACAAATAAACTAGAGAGT
>NZ_JBALOS010000159.1:30831-45072 GCF_036962765.1 Neobacillus drentensis | reverse complement strand
TTTTAAATAGATTCCAATAAATACTTCTTTACAAATAGAAAAATAGGAAAATTTTCTCATACTAAAAAGATATTCTTCGGGATTTTTGTCGGAAAATTACTGAAAAGCCATCCCCTTTGGTTTACAAAATGACAAAAACACCCAAATTTAGACCTTGGGTGTTTCCTCTCCTGCATATATCATTAAACATATTAACCATTCTTTAAAATGACTTCGTTGACCACTCTTTCTGCTGCATGTCCATCTTCTAAGTAACAAAACCGTTGATAAAATTCATTCATGCGTTTATCCGGAACCTTTGCATCCATTAACCCTTTTATCGCGGCAATCACTTCTTCTGTTGTTTCGACGAGAGGCCCTGGTGCATGATCTTCAAAATTAAAATAAAATCCCCTGATATCATCTTTGTATTCTGCAAGATCGTAGGTAAAGAAAATCATCGGTCGTTTTAGGTTGGCATAATCAAAAAATACCGAAGAATAGTCCGTGATGAGTACATCACTAATAAGGTAAAGTTCTTGGATGTCCTCATGCTTGGAAAAATCCCAAGCAAAGCCTTTATACGCCTCCAAGTTAAAGTTTTCAGCGACTAAATAGTGCATTCGAAGAATGATAATATATTCATCGCCTAATACTTCTTTCAGTTTAGCCAAATCCAACTGCAAATCAAGTTTATATTTTCCCTCTTGATGAAATTGGTTATCTCGCCATGTTGGCGCATAGAGGATTACTTTTTTATCTTTTGGCAGCCGGTGTATCTGTTTAAATTCCTTGGCTCGATCCTCGCGGTCATCTCTATAAAAAATATCATTTCTTGGATAACCCGATTCAATCATTTCTTTTTCAAATTTAAAGGCACGTCTAAATATATCGGTTGAATAGTTATTGGGTGAAATTAAATAATCCCAATTCCGCGACTCAAGATAAAATTCTTGCTTATACTGCTCCGTCGTCGTTCCAGCCATTAGCACTTCTTTCATATCGTGAGCAAGCTTCTTCAAGGGGGTCCCATGCCATGTTTGCAAGTAAATTGTCTGCTTTGGTTTCGGAATCCAGAGCGGCATCCGGCTATTGGTGACCCAAAACCTTGCCCGCGCCATTAAGAATAGCCATTTTACCGAAAATCTCCGCGCATACGGGATTCCTTTATCAATAAATCCTTTTTCAAATCGAGGATCGACACTCCAAACAAGTTCATACTCAGGATGACTCCTTTGCAGGTATTCGTAAATAGCTCGAGGATTACAACTATATTGCTTGCCAAGAAAGCTCTCAAACATTATTAAATTTTTCTGAGGTGGAAAAAGTGAAACCAATTGAAACAAGCATTTATATCCTAATATTACTAACTTTTTCACCGATGATAGCAATAAAACCGCACTCCTAACTTATTAAAAGAAACATTAAAAGGGCTGCATCAAATAATCAGCAGCCTTGTGTTTACTCAAAAACCTATTTATTAATTCTCACTTCTTGATCAACCAGCTTCACTAAATACTCAAGCAATTGCTCCCTTAGTTCTTCTCTGCTTAACGCCATTTCGATCGTTGTTTTAATGAACCCAAATTTCTCGCCAACATCATAACGGATGCCTTCAAAATCATAAGCAAACACATCTTGGATACTATTCAAGCGTTGAATGGCATCCGTCAGTTGAATCTCGCCGCCTGAACCTGTTTCTTGATTTTCAAGGAGTTCAAAGATCTCCGGTGTTAAAATATATCTGCCGAGAATGGCAAGATTCGATGGCGCTGACTCAACAGGCGGCTTTTCAACAAAGTTTCTCACTTCATATATGCGTCCATCTTGCTTACTTGGATCAATAATTCCGTAACGATTCGTTTCTTCTCTTGGGACTGGCTGAACACCAATGACAGAAGCACCAACTTGATCATAGATGTTCATTAATTGTTTAAGCGAGGGAACTTTTGCTTGGACAATATCATCCCCTAATAACACGGCAAACGGTTCATTCCCAATGAACTTTCTTGCACACCAGATTGCATGCCCTAAACCTTTAGGTTCCTTTTGTCTTATGTAATGAATATCAACCTTCCCTGGTTTACGCACTTGTTCTAAAAGTTCGAACTTTTCCTTGCGGGCTAAATTGTCTTCAAGCTCAAAGGCATTATCGAAATGATCTTCAATTGCTCTTTTACCCTTACCTGTTACGATGATAATATCCTCAATTCCAGACTCAATTGCTTCTTCGACAATATATTGAATGGTTGGTTTATCAACGATAGGAAGCATTTCCTTAGGCATTGCTTTTGTGGCAGGTAAAAACCTTGTACCCAGCCCCGCAGCAGGGATAATCGCCTTTCTCACTTTACTCATTTTCTGATCTCCTTATACTTTTATTCTAATTACCACATATTTAAGTTCACTCTAATACTTGATAAAATGATGCCATTGCCCTTTTATTGTATTCTTCTGGAATAAATTCATCAAGTTTATTGTCCAACTCATTTCTCGCCAGTTGAGTGAGACCTATTTCAAGCCCTTCAATGCTATTTTCAACTAATAAGCCATACCTTCCATCTTCCAATACATTTCGATTTGCAACGATATCAGTGGCAATGATCTTCATTCCATGTGTCATCGCTTCTAATAACACCATTGGCTGCCCCTCATAATGGGAGGAAAGAACAAAACAATCACATTTTTTCATCAGTGTAAATGGATTCTCAAGCTGGCCCGTAAGAAAAATGGAATCCTCACCCTTTAATTCTGCAATTAAATTCTCCAAATCTTTCCTTAATGGACCTTCACCTAAAATATATAGTTTCGAATTTGGATAATTCTGGTGAAATTGACTAAAAGCCTTAATTAAGTTATCCTGACCTTTTTCTGGTGATAAACGTCCCATAGTAATAAAATTATAATTTTCTGCAATGGGTTGGGGTATGATTGTTTCTTCAACCGTTACAAGAGTTTCTTCTGTGTTATTTGGAACAACTATTTTGTACCTCTTCGAATTAACCATTTTATACATAGATGTATTAAGCTTTGCATGGAGGTGTTTCTTTCCATCATAATCACGTACAATTGACAACACTGAAGAATGAATCCAGCCAATCAATGTTCCTCTAAAAGATATGCGGCTATAAATTCCTTGCTGTGTTCTTGCTTCTGCATCCACATCGACCAATCGACCTTTATATTCCTTACCGGAGGCAACTTTCTCGGTTCCTTCCAGATTATACGGCATACTCCAAATGTCTTGCCCATTTCCATTAGTAATGATGGCTAATTTCTTTACTGGTTTTTGAAATAAAACGCTATCCGAGAGCAGCTCAAAACAGGATTGGTCAAGCCAGCCAATAATCCGGTCATCGATAGTAAATTTATAGTAATTAGTGGTTTTGGTTTGGACCTCTCGTAAAATAGCGACTTCCTGATTTAGATAGTTAACTGCGGGTGCTATTTGGGTTGCGCCGTTTAAGACAGGTGGTCTGTTCCAGATCCCCTCGTTTTTAGGATCAGCGATTGTTGCCCGTGCTTTAAAGACCATATTACTAATAATTTGGGCTTCATCCAGAGCCTCATCGATTAACGTTTTCGTTATACTCTCTGAAGACTCTTCATTCCCCAATCTTAATATCTTTTCAGGATTAATTGAGTTCATGACGAAATCAAATTTATGTTCCTCGGCGAATTCCACTAGGTTGCGTTTGTTTAATTCCATGGTAGCAGGAGACACGCTGACAAGTTTGTCAAAATTATCATAGACGGAAAAGAGCCCTCGTAAATTAATTCGATGGGGCCTGCGCCCGTTGATGACCTTTTCACTATCTGTACGGATGTCATTATGCATATAACAAATTTTTTTCTTGGCATCGGATGCAAGCAAATATTTGGCCCAATACAGACTATAGCCACTAAAATCGATGGCATAATCAAATTGTGCCCGCCCCGATAATCGATTGTATTCACGCTTGTAGGCTTTATCCGGGTAAAGTTTCTTTGTCACTTTACTATGCGCCCCTCGATTATGAACAAATTTATCCCGATACACTTCCAAAAGACTATGTACTTCCAATCCATTTCGAAACAGAAACCTAGCATTCTTATTCACCTTAGCGATATTATTTAAGGCTTCTTTCGACTTGGGCGATTTCATGAAAATACTAACATCAAACTTACTATAATCGATGTTATCAACCAGATTGATAAAGGATGATGTAATGCCATTGTTCAACAAACCGCCAGGATAAATAAGAATTTTCTTTTTATCCCGGTCTAATTGGTTAATGACATTGACCTGTGTCTCGTCCTGATTAAATATGTATTGGACAATTCTAGAGGTGACATTTCCATCCTCATGTTTTGTGAATTTATTTTTGGCGGCCTGGTAGGCGGGACGAAAGTGTTCCCTTATTTTCGTGATATCTTGAACTGCCGCAGCTACTTCTTCAATTGTAAACAGCGTCGGTCCTGGTAATTCGTCTTCGGATAAATACATGCCTCTTTCTTCGCGATAATCGTCATAATCCCATATATAAAATAAAATAGGTTTATTTGTCACGAGATAATCAAAAAAGATGCTCGAGTAATCGGTGATTAAGAGGTCCACGATACGTAACAACTCATTCGTATCGACAAAATCCGGTATTAGGATATCGTTTATTTCACTAAATTTTCGTGCTTGATCATATAGAAAGGGATGCACTTTAATCAAAAGGTTATACTCGTTTCCAACCTTTTTCCTTAAATAATTCATTTCACTAATGATTTGGAACATATCATTTTTCGCTTTTGAAATATTGTTCCCCTTCCAGGTTGGGGCATAAAGAATCGTCTGTTTATTACAATCAATCTTAAGCCCCAATTGAGTTAAAAAGGTCTGGAACCTATCTGAATTAGTATGATAGGTAAGATCAATTCTTGGATAGCCCTCTTGAATAATTTCTCCATTATAAAGACCCTTCAGTTTATAACTATCAAGAAACATTTTGGTTGTATGGTCATTCGGACTTAATAGATAATCCGCACTCAGGAAATTCCTAACCACATTCTGGGAATGTGCTGGATTGCCAGGGATATCAAATCCCATCCTTTTTAGCGGCGTGCCATGCCATGTATTAATATAGATTTGCTCTTTTTTGGGAATAAAAAAAGACTGAAAGGTAGAATTATTAATTAGGTACTTACTAGTTGCTAACCACTTAAGATATTCCTTGGAATTACGTTTGACAAATATCACATTTTTCAAGTCCTTATACTCTGCAATCACGCTTTCTAGTTCATCTGCATGATTGATTGACCAAATATGTTTGAAATGCTTATATTCGGGGTGGTGTAAGAGGTGTTTAAAAATGGCATATGGACTATCAGTTAAACTTTTCCCGTCCCTACTCTCATATAAAACCGTATGGTCGGTCACATTACATTTTTCATAATACCTTCTGTATTGGAAATTTCTGCGATGGTGTGCTTTTCTTACATAATTATAGAGTGGTCCAATAATAAATTTTATCCTTCTTTTTAAAACCTTTTTATTCATGAAAATTTACAGCTCCCTTACCAATTCACTTTCTTATATTTTTTATTAGTTATTCTTACCAACTTTGAAGCGATATATGTACGGAACAGTCGCCAAATTACCAATGAGGTTTAACATAGACAAAAACAAAAAAAGCAAATTGATAGACAAGATTTCCTTGTCATCAATTTGCTTTTATTTTGAGTGGCCTATATTTTCTATCTACACTTGTTCAGAGGTGTAATGATTTACAACGCAACAAACCATCAAAGCATGTTTGATGGTTTAGTTGATGTTTTTATGATTTCCCGATAAGTTTCCTTAAGGTTCTTCTTAACGAAGAAGTTGATCTTAGTGAAATATTAGCTTGGTCTGTCTTATAAAGTTCTCGATAGAGCCCATTGGGATCGATAGTTTGGCCTTGGAAATTGGGAACTTGATTCATATGGAGGCGAACTCCCTTTTGGAATACCACCATGAAAAAATCAAAGGTATGATTGGGTTCCATAAATTGTTTCCAAGGAAGATCAAAGTTACCATTCTCACGCTTGTGGAGATAAATTTTAGACTTGGTAACTCGATCTTTGAGGAAAAATGTTACATTTTCTACTTCACCAATCTCCGTTTCATCTACACTAATCTTTATTCTATCTTTATCGAGTTGAATGTTTTCTAACTTGATGTCAACGACAAGATAAGAAAGTCTTCCTTTTGCAAAGAATAAAGTCCTTTTAATACTTGTATCAACATCCTCTAATTTTTTGGTTTGATTCGTGAACATTTTCTTGGTGATTCTAAATCGTTCTTCTCGATTTTTAGAATAAAATACAACATAAAAATCATAGATATTATTGGCAGGGAATTCGGCTACAGGTACCTTAACTGTGAGTTTGCCCTTTTTATCCAGTTTCGCAGGATAAATCGATATATCCTGTGGATCTATTCTAGAAACCACTTCAATTTTTACTTGTTCTATCGTAAAGACTTCTGGGACACTGATGTTTTTAATCCGGATAAATTGTTCATCAATTCCTATACTATCCATACTAATAAATTGACTTTGAATTTCCTTTACTTTGAACAGTTCATCAGGAATATTGACTTCTGGGTCACGGAAATAAGGCAATGCCCAATAATAATTCCCGTCTTCTTCAAATATAGGTCCCTTAAGGCTGATTTGGAGGAACTCCACTAATTCATTAGTCATATCGTTTAAAATCATATAAATATAAAGATTTTTAACAATACCGATATCATTTTCAAATACGTTGGGAATCTTTGATAAAAAGTCTTTTATCTCTTGTAAATAAACCTCTTTAAATTCTTCATCAATTACAATCGACTTTATCGGGAAAAAAAGACGGTCAAAATTTCTTTTAAGGAATTCAGTTTTTAAAGGTTCATTTCCAAACTCATTGAAATAATTAATTTGGTAATATAGTGATTCCATGCGGTCTTTGAAATTATTGATATCACCTTTTAATTGTGTAATCGACTTAGCGCCCGTTTCGCCTCTTTTTCTCCATAAATAGACGACATCGGGAATAATTTCAATTTTATTCGCAAATAGAAACGCCTTATGAACCATTGGACGATCCGCATAAAGCATACCTGGTGGCATGAAACAATCATACTTAAATAGAAAATCTCTTTTGTAAATCTTATTCCAATAAAAGCCATCATAAAAAATATCCGGAAACTCTAGCAGGTTGGTTACTTCCCGTTCCTCTTTCCATACATCGCGTTCCTTTTTATAATGGACTTCCTTTATTACACCATCCAAAATAATGTGTGCCCTGCCAATGACAATATCCGCTTCCGTTTCTTTTGCCTTCTTATATAACTTCTCATAGGCATCCAAAGGAACAACATCATCAGAGTCCATGACCGTGACGTATTCACCGCTTGCAGCCTGTAAACCGGTATTTCCGGCCACTGCCCCGCCGCTATTCTTTTGATTAATCAACTTAAGATTTGGATATTTTTTTTGATATTCCTCAATAATGGCCACGCTATTATCTGGACTTTCATCATTGACCATGATAATTTCAAGTTCCTTAAGGGTTTGATTTACAAGCGAATCTAGGCACTCTCTCATATAGGGTTCTGTGTTGTATACTAAAACAACAACACTTAATTTATAGTTCTGACTCAAGGCTGCTCACCTAACTCTAAGGAAATTATTTCGGTTATTTGTTTAACATCTGCGATTTCAAGGTCAGCATACATCGGTAAGCATAAGATACCGTCACTAATTTTTTTTGCAACTGGCGTGTCTTTGCTTGATGTATCATAGCAAGAAAAATCATTACATAATGGATAAAAATACTTTCTTGCGAAGACATTATATTCTTGTAATACATCAAAAAGACGATCCCTAACATCTTGACTGCCAAGTAAGATAGGAAAATAAGAATAATTCGCTTTTACATCTGACCGCTGATTTAGTAATTGAATGGAAGTTAGATGCTTTAAACCTTCAACATATGCTTCAGATACATTCTTACGTAATTGGATATCATGTCTTACCGTCTCTAAGTTACAAAGACCCATAGCCGCTTGAAATTCATTCATTTTAGCATTGGTTCCGATATAATCAACACTTTCTGGGGAGGTGATCCCAAAGTTTTTAAGCGATTTTAACCTTGGCGCGATCGTTTCATCTTTAAAGGTTAGTAAACCACCTTCAATGGAATGGAACACCTTTGTAGCATGAAGACTAAACATGGATATGTCTCCAAAATTTCCAATGCCTGCTCCATTGATTTCAACTCCAAAGGCATGTGCCGCATCATAGATAATTTTTAGGTTATGTTTCTGTGCTATTTCCTCTATTTTAACAACATCACAAGGAGTCCCAAAAACATGCACTGCCACAATTGCACATGTATTTGGTGTAATGAGCTGTTCAATTTTCTCTGCATCAATGTTGTAAGTTTTTGGATCAATATCACAAAAAACAGGCTTTAACCCGGCATTCGCAATAGCATGAGTTGTAGATGCAAACGTGAATGGCGTTGTAATTACCTCTCCAGTTAAATCTAAGGATTTTAGTGCAATTTCTAATGCTAAGTGTCCATTTGTGAAAAGTTCCACATTAGGTACCATTAACATTTCTTTTACCTGTTCTCTAAATCGTTCATGTAACGGTCCATCATTGGTTAACCACTTTTTCTCCCATATCTCTTTAAGCAGTTCCGTATACATTTTATAATCCGGCAACTTCGGCTGTGTCACATTTATCCGTTTTTGAAAGACAAGTTCATTTTTCATCAGTTAATTTCTCCAGTCAATTAGGCTTTCAATCGCATCAATATCGAATACTGGAATCCCAAATTTCTCATGGATTTTCTTGCGCTCACTATGTGAATCATCAATAAAAATAGAAGATTTATCCATCGTAAAATATTTGTGTTTATCATCGTCCTGTTTAATATGGATAATCTCTAAGAAGAGAGCAGGGTCTATTTTCAGGCTCTTTAATGTCTCCCTAATATCGTGGATATGCTTTGTAATTAATACAATATCAATTTCTTTCGTTACACATTGGTAAATAAACATCATGATATAGGGATTAATTTTCTTGTTTAAGGTAATGGTATCATCAAAATCTAGGTACACCTTATCATAAGAGATATCCAAGGAAAAGCGGTTTATTAAAGCCCGGTCCACTTCAATCGTAAAATCGTTCTCAATAATATCAATATCAAAACCCATTCGATCATAAAGACTTAATAAAGAAAAGTTAATTCCTTTATTTCGATACAGACTCATCGTCCCAGCAATTCTTGGAGCAATTTCCAGGAGCTTAAACGAGCCATCCACTGCTTCTTTAACCTGAAAAAACCACATTCCATGCGGCTGTATTTTTTGGTTGATGATTTCAGCGATTTCTCGCACCTTAGGCTCCATTTTTAAGGTCATTGAATTCACACTAATTCCACTTTTGATTCTTCTTCTTTGTCTCATCCCAGCAAATTTCAATTCACCATGGCGGTCAGTAAAACAATCAATGGTATATTCTTTCCCTGGCAAAAACTCCAAAATAAGAAGATCGTTCGGCTTGCTTAAATGATACGCAAGTTCGTCTCTATTTTTTGCTAAGGCAATCCCTTTTGACCCTTGGCCAACATCTGGCTTTAAAAAGACTGGGAACTCGTTTACTTCCGATTGATCCCGATACATATGCGGGGTGAAAGGTTCCCCAGAAAAGGTTTCATATGTTAACTTTTTAGATCGACAAATTTCACAAGCTTCCTTTGAAGAAGTAATGACCTCAGCCTTTAGCTTTTCTTTGTTTTGAGCGAGAGTAAGTACAACACTATCATGAGCAGGGAAAATATAATCGATGTTATTTTCTTCAACAATCCGATTTAATGAAGGAATGAAATCTTCATCTACGACATTTGGTATTCCTTCTATATAATTCTTATATGTGTACTTCCCATGGTCAGCGACACTAGAGCCGCCATATATTTTTAAGCCCTTTACAAACTTCAGTGCATTATTTATTTCAAGCCCAATTTCTGAACCGCAAGGAAATACCAATACATTTTTTTGCAAATTTATTCACAACCTTCTCCATAATTAATCAATGAATTACTTCTGTTATTGAAAGACCCTATCCACAACCCTTTTGGCAGCAAAGCCGTCCTCTAGGCTGCAATAACGCTGATAGAACTCCTCATATTTTTCTTGATAATTTTCTGCAACTTGATCAATATTGACAATTGCTTCGAGTAGATCAGCATCATTCTGAATAACAGGCCCTGGTAAATCTTCCTCCATATTGAGGTAAAATCCGCGAATGTTTTCCTTGTACATTTCATAATCATAGGCATAAAACAGCATTGGTTTCTTGGAATTTGCATAATCAAAGAACACAGAAGAGTAATCCGTAATCAATATATCTGCCGTCACATATAGCTCTTGAATATCATCGTATTTTGAAAGATCATAAACAAAACCCTTGTATTTTTCATCTATTTCCAAAGAATCGGAGATAAGATGATGCATACGAAGCACTAAGATATAATCAGAATGCAGCTTTTCATAGAAATCATCTAAATCAAATTTCAATTGAAAGGAATGCTCCCACGAACCAACCATCTCATTATCTCTCCAGGTTGGGGCATACAATATAACTTTCTTATCCTTTGGAAACGTAAGTTTTTCTTTTATTTCGGTCACTTTTTCCGGTAGATCTTTCCGGTAAAAAATATCATTTAATGGATATCCTGTCTCAAGCATTTCCTTTTCAAACTTAAAGGCTCTTCTAAAAATAGCAGATGAATAGGGATTCGCTGAAATTAAATAATCCCAATTTCGTGATTCAATATAAAAGTTCTCCCTTGCCAACACTTCAGGTCCTTCAATATCAATATCCCATCCAAGTTTCTTCAAAGGTGTACCGTGCCACGTTTGCAAATAAATATTCCCTTCTCTTTTGCGATGCACAGGAAAAAGGATATTACTTACCCAATATTTAGCCTTAGCTAAATAGCGATAAAATTCTTCCGTTTCTCGGTTCACCAGAATTGGGTTACCTGGAATATCTTCTGGATTGTCCCCCATATAGGACCAAACAAAGGTATAGTTTTTATATTTTGGATCTCTTAACATTTGTTCATAAACATATTTCGGGTTTCCTGAGTAATTCTTCCCTAAGAAACTCTCGAAAACCACCATTTGCTTATCCAATGGTTCACTTAGGCTTACCTCGTTAAAAACAGTTTTCCCTCTCGCAATACCGTAGGTTTTTTCAAATTGGGCTTGGTCCGTATACCATAGCGCTAAGCTATTAACCCCCATGGTCGCATAGAGTGAGATTACATGTTCCTCATCTGTTTCAACCGTCACTAAATAGCGGTCTTCTTCTCGTTCAAATTCACGATAACTTTGTAGGTTAATTAGTTCTTGATGAAGGACTTTATTCTTTTCATCCGTTACTCGTAAAATAACGTCCCAGCGTGAGTTTTTCACAAGGTCATGCTTTAGCTTTTCAGGATAAATGATCCCAGCAAATTGATAAAGATCCCCATGATCTTGCTTAGATACGTCTAATTTAAAGGAATGCCTTCTTTTCACATCTCGTCTTTGCATGATCACTTCTGCAAATGCCGGTTTGTTATGAAAGAAATCTTCCATCGTTCCTTCTATGTATAAATTTAACCCCTCATTTTTTAATTCCTTAATAGTTGGGTTAATCAGAATTCTTTTTGTAGCGATCGAAATATTTTTCTTTTTCGTTTTCGTAATTTTTATTTTCGACTTATTTTTTTCATCCACCACTTGTGTTAATTTCAAATGGCTGGAAAAGCCCGTTCTTCTTAATACTTTTCTTGAAAATAGATAAGATGTTAAAAAAACATCTAAATTCCCATCTTCAGTCAATTCCGCTAAATCATCTAATTTAATATCAATTCGCTTTCCTGATAAAGGTTCTTGAATTCTCCGTCCTGATTTACGATCCTTCAACAAAACATACCGTTTTAAGAATGAAGGGGACAGCTTATCATATTCAAACACAAGTGCCTCATCTTCAATGGAGACACTTTTTACTTTATGGGTGAGAGCTAGTTTTGAAACTATCTTTTTGATAATTTTCTTCATCTTTCTTCTCCTTACTCTTCTGAAAGAGGTTAAAATTCTTACAGAAATGGTCGTCCCTAAAAGGCTTAATCCCTACTTAAGGAATGAGTAGGGAAGATGTAAATTTGCAGTTACTTATCATTTTTGGTCATACATTTTACTGTAATATGCCTTGTACGCTCCGCTCGTTACGTGATTCATCCAATCTTGATTTTCCAGATACCAATTAATCGTCCGAACGATTCCGTCCTCAAATTTGGTTTCTGGTTCCCATCCTAGTTCCTCTGTAATTTTCGTTGGATCGATGGCATATCTAAGATCATGACCTTTTCTATCCTTAACAAACGTAATTAAATCCTCTGTAATTGAAGGATCAGCATGTTGTTGTAAATAGGCGATGATTAATTTGACAATCTCAATATTTGTTCGTTCATTGTGACCACCAACATTGTAAACTTCCCCTAGTCTGCCATTCTTCACTACCATATCAATAGCTTTACAATGGTCTTCCACATAAAGCCAATCCCTTACATTTTCACCATTCCCATAAACAGGAATTTCTTTGTGATGTAGACAGTTATGAATAATTAAGGGAATGAGCTTTTCAGGGAAATGATAAGGACCGTAATTGTTGGAACATCTTGTAATGTTAATAGGCATTTTATATGTTTCCCAATAAGCTTTGACTAATAGATCAGCTGACGTTTTACTAGCAGAGTATGGACTGCTTGGATCCAGCGGCGTTTTTTCCGTGAAATACCCGGTTTCTCCAAGAGAGCCATAAACTTCATCCGTTGATACCTGGAGAAATTTTTTCCCTTCCTTGTATACATCATCACCGATTAACCATTTATCTTTGGCAATATTTAAAAGGTTTAAAGTTCCTAAGACATTTGTTTTCACAAAGACTTCAGGATCTTCAATGCTCCTATCCACATGTGATTCTGCGGCAAAGTTAACAACATAATCAATATCATATTGATCAAAAATCGCCTGAATGGCTTTCGCATCTCCAATATCTGCTTGGACAAATTGATAATTCTCGTTGTTTTCCACACTTTTAAGATTCTCAAGATTTCCTGCATAAGTTAATAAATCCACATTGATAATCTTAATATCCGAATACTTCTTTAGCATATACAATACAAAGTTAGAGCCAATAAACCCGGCCCCGCCTGTAACTAAATATGTTTTCATTTTTTCAGCACCTTTACTAGCTATTTCCTTTTAGGAGGATACGTTTCTGCGATATGAAATAGATATTGTCCATAATCCGTTTTACTTAACGATTCTGCTAATTCCAACAGTTGTTGTTTGTCAATATATCCTTGTCGGTAAGCAATTTCTTCTATGCACGAAATATATAAACCTTGCCGGTTTTGGACCGCTTCTACATAGTTGCTTGCTTTTAACAGACTGCTATGTGTTCCAGTATCAAGCCAAGCCATACCACGGCCTAACATTTCTGTTTTAAGTTTCCCTCTTTTTAAATAAACCTCATTGACCGTTGTAATCTCCAATTCACCTCTTGGTGACGGCTTTATCGTTTTGGCAATTTCAACAACATCATTATCAAAGAAATAAAGCCCTGGTACGGCGTAATTTGATTTAGGATTTGCTGGTTTTTCCTCAAGACTTAAGACATTGCCCTCATCATCAAACTCAACTACCCCGTATTCTTCAGGATTACTTACATAATAACCAAAAATAACGGCCCCTTCTTCTAAGTTTACAGCTCTTTGTAAGGATTCCTTTAGTCCTTGGCCATAGAAAATGTTATCGCCAAGTACCAATGCCACTTTGTCTTGGCCGATAAACTCTTCCCCCACAAGGAAAGCTTCTGCTAGTCCACCTGGTTTTTCTTGAACGGTATAGGAAATAGATAATCCTAAGTGGCTTCCATCTCCGAGCAGCCGTTCAAACTGCGGCAAATCATTTGGGGTTGAAATAATCAAAATTTCTTTAATGCCTGCAAGCATTAAGACAGATAACGGATAGTATACCATCGGTTTATCATATATAGGCACTAATTGTTTGGAGATTCCCTTCGTTATAGGATATAACCTACTTCCGGTACCCCCTGCTAGTATAATTCCTTTCACGATTCCAGCACACCTCTCTAAGTCAATTGAAATGATTTTATGTATAATGAAACTATTATTAAT
>NZ_JBALOS010000159.1:21880-30812 GCF_036962765.1 Neobacillus drentensis | reverse complement strand
ATTCAACTGTTCCCACTCAAGTTAATGAAAGGGATATTTTCCTGCTTTATTATAAGATAATAAGATAGCAATTGGTATAAGAATTAGTCAAAAATTCAAGAATGTCATCGAAATTTAAAGTGAAATTTGTTGTATCTTGTAAAATCAGGGCATTTTTCGCCTAATTTTTATACTTTTCTAATTCAAATTATCGAATGTGAAAACCGTCTCATTAATTGAGACGGTCTTTAATATTTACTTTTATCTTCTATAACTATTTCAATAAGGCCCAGTTATTTATCGTTTAGCAGCAATCGTTTTACAACCTTCTCCGTTGATTTCCCATCATGCCAGCTGCAGAACCTTTCGTAGAAGGCATCATATCGATCTGCGTACTGCTTCTTTACCTCATCTATATTAGAAATTGCCTCAATGACGGCATCGCTTGTCTTCAAGAGCGGTCCTGGTCCTTCATTTTCAAAATCGAGATAGAAGCCTCTTAATTGGTCCCGGTATTTATCCAAGTCATACGTAAAGAATAAAATCGGCCGTTTTAAGTTGGCATAATCAAAGAATACGGAAGAATAATCGGTAATGAGGATATCTGAAATTAGGTATAATTCAGCAATATCATCATACTTCGAAAGATTGAACGCAAAGCCATCCAAGCCTTCAACATTAATATCATCCGCAATAAAATAGTGCATCCTTAATGCGACAACATAGTCATCCCCAAGAGTTTCCTTCATTTTATGTAGATCCAGCTGAAGTTGAAATTTATATTTGCCAGGCTCGTAGTAGTCATCATCACGCCATGTTGGGGCGTATAATACCACTTTTTTATTGTCAGGGATCCCAATGTTATTCTTTACCCGGGCCACAATTTCTTCTTTTTGTGGTGAATACAGAATATCATTTCGAGGATATCCGTACTCGAGCATTTCGTTATCAAACTTAAAGGCACTTCTAAATATTTCAGATGAATAGCGGTTTGGTGATAATAAGTAATCCCACGCACGCGACTGCATATAGAAATCCTGTTTGTATCTTGGATTAGCCGAATATACATCCTTCATATCAAACACCAATTTTTTAAGTGGTGTGCCATGCCAGGTTTCTAAAAAGACATTTCCCTCACGTTTGACAAGATGGAGCGGCTGGCGCATGTTATTGATCCAGTATTTCGACACTGCAAAATAATAGTAGTAAGCGAGACTGAATCTCTTCACGATTTTAGCGTTGCCAGGGATTTTACGATTTTTTTCATTGAATACCCAAATGCACTGATAATCCAGATTGTTTTCAATAATATATTCGTAAATATTACGAGGGCTATCCGAATAGTTTTTTCCTAAGAAACTTTCAAAAATAATGTAATTCTCCTTCATTGGGAATCTCAAGAAAAACTTATTATAGATATACCTTTTAAGCCTGGTGAACCCTTTAATCGCATTTTTAAAGTCCCTTACTTCCACATGAAATCTAAAGCCCTTGATGAATTTATCTTTACTTCCAGACCGTAACTGGTTAATCTCCCTTTTAATATGTCTAGGCTGTGAAGCAATCGTAGCTGGGTTGACTTCTTTCATCGCGGACGACAATAAGGCAAAGAACTCATCCATGTGTTTTTTATCTTGAAATATATTAATTACCTGTCTTCGGTAAAACCTTAGGAGCAACCCGTCCAAATATTCCTTTAATAGTTCCGATTTTCCATACTGTTTAGTCAATTCCATATAATTTTTGATAAAATCACGGGTTCGTTCTTGGATCGATCGTTGGACCAGACTTGGATTGGAAATCGGATCATTTCTCACCCGCTGAAAATATGTATAAATATTTAGGCAAGGTAAACTTTTTACATATAGGATAAACGGAATGATCCCTGATATATCTGTTGCGCCTTCCGTTTCCTCATAGAAGCGAATCGAACGTTCTTTGATGAAACTATTCCGCATCAATACGTTTAAAATACTGCCGCTATGGAATATTTTATGACTAGGTTGATCCGTTACTATTACTTCCGGCGGCTGGGGAATCTCCAAATCCGTTGGTTTTAATAATCGTTTGGTTTTCCCTGCAATCGCAGGTGCTTCTTTAATATGGGCTACAAGGAGTTCAATTCCGTTTTCAGTTAGGATGTCTTCACTATCTAGAAAAAACACCAACTCCCCTGTCACGGAACTCAAACCTTTATTCCGTGAATAAGCGACTCCCTGTTTTGAGTCATTTTTTAAATAGACAATTCTTTTGTCTTGAAGCAACGTTTCAAGGTAACCTGTATTTTCAGTATCCGAACCATCATTTATGATAATAATCTCCAAGTTAGTGTAGCTTTGTGATAATACGGAATTCAAACAGTCTCCGATGAATTCCATGGAGTTGTAATACGGAATTATGATTGATACCGTCGCTTTTTGTATAGTATTCATGTTACTTCAGTCACACTCCCTGAAATTTCGACAATTTCCCTTATCGATTTTAACAAATTTCTGCCGTTTGGGGTATAGCAATGTTAAATTATAACATGATTTGTCTTTATATACCCTTTCCACACTTTAATACGATAGGTTTCCACATTATAGGAATAAAAATTTATTATCCAAAAAATAAACTAGGATATTTTTATCTGTTATTACTTTTAACTAAATTGGAAAAAACAAAAGGACTGCCCATGGCAGCCCTTCGTAAATAGTTTGATAAACTTGCCTTTCAAAAAAATCCCCTCATTTTCCAACCTTTATGAATAATTTAAGTTTACTCCAATTGCAATCCTAAAATCGTTTGTCATTCCAAAAGTTCTTTACAAAATGTTTTTGCGGATTATAAACCTCTAATGTATAGCCTTTTTTGTGCAGATAATCAATAATAATCGGAAGCTGCTGCATTGTTCCTCTTGAATCATGGAAAAGAATCACGATTGGGCCCTTTTTGCCTTTAAGGCCGGATTTAACCCTCGAGGTAATCATCGTTGGTCTTGTTCGATTATATTTCCAATCGAGTGTATCAATGTCCCAGTCCCACATCTTAAAACCCTTTTTCGCTAAAGCATCACGGAGCGGTTTCTTCATATAAGGTTTACTTCCATAAGGCACGCGGGTCAATTTACTATTAAACTTAGAAACTTTTAACAAGGTTTGGCGCGTTTTTTCCATTTCAATGGCAACATTTTTGGAGCTTCCCCGATATAATTTGCGTACATCGTGGGAAACACTGTGTAACGCTGGATAATTTCCTTCTTTTATCATCCGTTGAACGGTTTTCGGATTCCGTTTGATATTGCCCTCAATCATAAAAAAGGTCGCATGTGCCTTTTTCTTCTTCAAGATATCAAGTATTTTCGGGGTATACTGATTGGGACCGTCATCAAAGGTCAAATAAACAACCTTACTAGTTTTTGTCTCTGCTGCATAGGTAAGATCTTTTGAAAAAAAGCAGGTGCTTATTAAGAGCAACAAGGCTAGTGTCATGATCGTTGTTTTTTTGAACATATCTTTTCCCCCTCTAGAATAAACAACTCTCTAAAACTTCTATTCTAAGATATGCAGGTGACGCTTTTCCCCATTTCATGCAAAAAGAATAATCTCATTCATGAATAATCCCCAATCATTCCATCCAACCTATAATGGATAGATTCAAAACGTTAGCTGAGGTGAAAAGGTATGCAGAATAAACCATTTGTTTTTTCTAGGAATATGACTGCCATTGCAAAGGGACTGGCAATCCTCTTAATGGTTTATCATCATTTATTTGCTTTTCCAACCCGTATTGCTACTGTCGATTACTCGCCCATCATGATGATTGATGACACTCCCTTAGACCAGCTCATTGGGGAATTTGGAAAGCTATGTGTGGCAATATTCCTGTTCTTAAGCGGGTTGGGTCTTTATAAAAGCTTCCAATCAAAACACAAGTTCACCTTTCGTCAGGGGTTAAAAAGAGCCATCAACTTTTTTATCATTTATTGGATGATTTTTTTTATTTTCATTCCAATTGGGCTGAAATATTTTGACAATACGCTGCGCTATACTTGGAATCCTAAACTTTTTTTTTATAATTTATTTGCACTCATTCATACCTATAATGGCGAGTGGTGGTTCATCTCTGTTTATATCGAATTGGTTTTGCTTTTCCCGATCATTGTAAAATTGATTGAAAAATGGCCAACTTTGGTAAGTTACCTTTCATTTATTTGTCTGTTTCTTTCTACTTTCTTTCTACACGTAGATGACTTTTTTCCTACTCATGAGTTAGTACAAATTGCGATCAATCATCTTAGTACGTTATTAACGTGGCAAATAATCTTCATTACCGGGATTTTCTTTTCAAAATATTCCTTATTTGAAAAAATGGATGCCTTTTTCTCTAAAATTCATTTAAATAGTAAAATCGTGTTTATGCTGTTACTTGTTCTCTGCTTTTATTTAAGACAGTACACTTTCAAATTTATTGTTGAAACAAGAGGTCCTGAAATTGAGGGAGTCTATAATTACGCAGATTTTATTCTCGCACCGATCGTGATTTTCTCGTTTGTTAAACTCGTTCAAAATATCACGATTCTAGAAAAATTATTCTTTCTGTTAGGGAAACACTCAACGATTATTTGGCTGACCCATACCTTTTTTATTTATTACTTTTTTCAAAAAATGAGCTTTGCTCCATACTATTCAACTTTGATCGTGATGTGGGTGTTTATCCTAACAATCCTAGTTTCGATCTGCATTAACTGGATCATCCGTTTGGCTCAATTTCCATTTTTAAAAACGAGGATGCGTACATCACCTTAATAATAGCTAATCGCTTGACTTCCAAACTGTTTCCAGCCTTCAACAAATGATTTGATTGGACGCTTTTTATTTTTCGTTCCATCTAATGGATCATTAAAATAGACATACTTGGAATCATAGCCTGTAATCACAACGGAATGTTCTTTATAGGTAATTCGAACGGTTCCATGTGAGGTATACCATGTTTGCCAATACGAATTCGGAACACGGCTGAACCAACTCGTATTAATAATCCAGACCGGATGACCGGCACTAACGTAACTTAAGATGGTTTCGAACGGTTTTCCGGTTAAATTTTTAATTCGATTTGGCTTATATGTTTCTGCTAAGGCTTCAATTGGTTTATGAAATACGCCGAAACCCGGTTTGTTGAAGGTATACATATTACCGACAAACCCATAGTTGGGATGGCCAAAATAGATCTTGCCATTTTTCCGTTTCAGTAAGGCTGGGTCCTTTTTCACTTGTTTGGCAAGCGTCATTTTATTGGCTTTGATCCCGGTATATTTCAATAACATCGTTAAACTCGTCACTTCACAACCACGCGGTAACTCTGGCATCTGCCGTACGATTGGGACATTCAGAATCTTCTTTTTTAGCTTAGGCTGTGACTTAACAATCAGTTTTCGCGACAGACTTTTGTTATTTGCCTTATCAACAGAGTAAACCTCCATGACGGTTTGTTTTTTTTGCTGTGGTATAGGAAAAGAAAAATCCCCGTTTTTGTCAGCAGCCTTTTTTAAGTAATAAATACCATTCCTATTCACATAAACAATTGTATTTGCCTCAGCCTTCCCGCTTATCGTAAAAGATTTATTGGTCAGCTGATTCACAGTAGGTATTTTTGGGGGCGTTTTATCGACCACAACGGGAGCTGCTTCTGCTGTATCGGAGTTTGCTGCCAATAGCAGTAAAGTAAGTAAAGCACCCATCCATTTTATTTTCTTCATTTCTTGTCAGCTCCTTCTATTATAAGGGTGTAAAAAAGTTAGTTAAGACGGTAACTTTACATGCTTACACTAAGTTCGGAAATATATTTACTAGCGACATACCCAACTCTTCCACCTAGATCAACAACATAGTAATCTTTTTCCCTTTTGAAAAAATAGTAATCTTGATTTTTATTAATATAGGCAATGACCGTACCTGCAGTCGCTTTGTTGAAAACTGGTGCATTAGCCTTCATTTTAATGATGCCGATTTGTGGAAGATTCGACACCCAGCTGCTTACTGATGCTTTTTTAAGAGCAATCACCGATTTCTTTTCAATATAACCAGTTCCTGTTCCAAATTTAATCCCAAACCAAGTGCCCTTACTGGAGATAATTTTCAGAGTTTGGTATTTTTTCAATGTACCAACTGCGGCTGTTTTTGAATTACTTTGATAGATTGTTACATCAGCCATACTCTTAAAATATGGAGCAGTCGCCTTTGCTTTATGATGCTTATTTACGATCCATGCTACACCAGCAATGACCTTTTGTGATTTTTCATAAGAGATTCCTTTTGTCATAATCGCTAACACATAGGGGTTGGTATCATAAACAATAGCCGCATCATTATAGATTCTTTCATTTGGAATCATCCCCACCTTGTGGGCAACAGCTGTTCCTTTTATCCCGCGTGGAATCGTTGTAGTATAAACAGTCTTTTTCAAATAGCCGACAAGCTCTTAGCCTAGCGGGCTTTTATTGGAAAATTGATAGAGCCTTTTCGCATAGATCGTTAAATCATTCGCAGAGGTTAAATTTCGCCCATTTGGATAGGCATATTGTCCGCCAACGCTTTTCATATATTTAATAAAAGTTCGCTGTCCGACACGTTCCTTCAACATGATAAAGGCAATATTATCACTGTAAATCATCGCCTTTTTAACAAGGTCTCTAATCGTATAATAAGTCCCGACCTTTTGATTTTGGATAACACCGCTGCCGCCATAATAATGATAGCTTTTGTATTTAAGCTTCTGATTTAAATTGATCTTTCCTTTAGCTGCTTGCTCCATAATATAGAGGGCAAGCGGCAGTTTAATTGTGCTAGCAGCACGGTTTGAGGTCCTTCCTTTAATTTGAAACATTTCCCCGGTAACCAAATCCTGATACTGTAAGGTAACGCGGCCGCCTGATTTTTTTATGTACTTGTTTAATTCACTCGATACATTTTTGGTAAAATCCTGATGCGCGGTTAGTTCTGCTGCGCTTGCATGTTGAGCCGGAATGATCATGGAAAATAATAGAATAGCAATCATCATTCCCTGTAAAAAACGTCCCACTTTCAACTCTTTCCCCATCCTTCATAATATTCTAACAATATACTAATTTTAACAAGAATATCCATATTTTTATATACTTTTAAAAAAATGATTTTCATCTATTACCGCTGGAAATGATGAAATTACAAAATGAAGAGAATAAAAATGCACACGTAATTTCATAGACATGAAATACGTGTGCACCTCATTTTATTAAAATATTTTTCTAGCATTTAGGTACTTTTATACTATTAAAATCACAAAAAATACCCCCGAAGGACTCCGAGGGTATCTATTAACTTATTTATTCTTTACTGTTACTTTCTTCGTTGCACTTGTATTGCCAGCTTTGTCTTTCGCTGTGACAGAAAGAACTTTACCTTCTTTTTGTTTGGAAATCTTAACCGAGAATTTACCATACTTATCAGCATAGGCCGTTCCGATTACTTTACTTCCAACTTTTACGGTTACTTTTGACCCCGCTTCTGCTTTTCCTGTTACTTTCGTAGTTTTCACCGTTACCTTATTAACACTAGGTGTTGTCGGAGCGGTTTTATCTACTACTTTCACAACAGCAGCTTTGCTAATATTACCAGCTTTGTCGATTGCGTAAACTTTAATTTCTGTTCCCGCTTTTTGCTTAGAAATCGAGAAGCTAAAGTTGCCATATTTGTCAGCCGTCACACTGCGTTGATACTTCCCTGCAATGTAAAGCTTAACGGTTGCATACGCTTCTGTTTTTCCAGTAACTTTTACTGCTTTATCAGAAACTTCATAGATCTTCGTTACAGTTGGTGCTGTTTTATCCATCGTAAACTTAACAATTGTTTTAAGCCCTGCTGCATTGATTACCTCTAATGTGTAGCTTCCTTGTGCTTTAACGACAGTTTTGTTTGCCACCGCTTTTCCATTTAACTTCGCTGATCCTTCGTTAAAGGAAATGGTGACGTCCTTATTGTAGAGACCATTGTTTTTAACACCAAATACAACTGGAGCGGTCTTATCAATGGTAAATACTACTGTTGTTTTGTTGCCAGCCGCATCAGTTACCACGAATACGTGTTTTCCTTCTGTTTTGACAACTGTTTTTGTTCCAACTGCTTTACCATCTAATGTAGCTGTTCCTTCGGTAAAGGAGATGGTTACATCTTTGCTGTAGTTAGCATTATTGCTTACTCCACTAACTACAGGAGCTGTTTTATCAATCGTGAACTCAACAGTTGTTTTGTTGCCGGCTAGATCAGTTACCACTAAAGTGTATTTTCCTTCTTTAGAAATGACTGTTCCACTTGTGAATTCAGCATTATTTAATTTTGCTGATCCTTCGTCAAACGTAATTGTCACATTCGTATTGTAAGCAACACCGTTTGCTGCGCCAATAATCGATGGAGCGGTTTTATCAATGACAAAGTGAACGGTCGTTTGATTTCCTGCTTCATCACTTACCACTAATGTGTAGCTTCCTTCTTTACTTACAGTTGTTCCATTCGTGAATGCTTCATTATTTAATGTTGCAGTTCCTTCCTCGAACGAAATCGTTANNCTTCAACACCAGTTACGACTGGAGCCGTTTTATCAATCGTAAATGTTACCGTTGTTTTGTTGCCTGCTTCATCTGTGATTACTATTGTGTAGCTTCCTTCTTCAGTAACTACTGTTCCGCTTGTGAATGCTGCATCATTTAATGTTGCAGTTCCTTCATCAAACGTAATCGTCACATTCGTATTGTAAGCAATACCGTCTGCTGCACCAAGGATCGATGGAGCGGTTTTATCAATGACAAAGTGAACGGTCGTTTGATTTCCTGCTGCATCTGTTACCACTAATGTGTAGCTTCCTTCTTTACTTACAGTCGTTCCAGTCGTGAATACTTCTTCATTTAATGCAGCTGTTCCGTCCTCGAACGAAATCGTTA
>NZ_JBALOS010000159.1:4339-21871 GCF_036962765.1 Neobacillus drentensis | reverse complement strand
CTTCAACACCAGTTACGACAGGAGCAGTTTTATCAATCGTGAATGTAACTGTTGTTTTGTTGCCTGTTTCATCAGTTACGACTAATGTGTAACTTCCTTCTGCAGTAACTACTGTTCCACTTGTAAATGCTTGGCCATTTAATGTTGCAGTTCCTTCATTAAAGGAAACTGTTACATCTGTATTGTAAAGACCATTATTTTCTACACCTGTTACTACCGGGCTTGTTGTATCAGGAGCAACAGTTCCAACAAGTTCTCTTGTATCTCTTACACGGATACGTGAACCCTGTGCAAAAGCTCCAGATAACCCAACTGCTTCTAACGTGTCACCCTTTTTAAGAGTTGGTACTTGGACATTGCTTTGGTTCACAATGTATCCATCCGTGAACACTAACACATCACCAGAACCATCATTGATGACATAAGAATTTTCGTCAAACTTAGATACAACTGTACCTTTAACCTTTACTAAGAATCCTTGGTTGGCAGCCGATGTTGCTTCTCCAGTTGGTACTAATTTCGGTTGGACAGGTTCACCTGATCCAAGTTTAATAACATCCTTAGCAAAGCTAGTAAACTCTAATTCAATATTATTATCAAATCTCTTAATGTGACCATAAACACGTACTTTGTCGCCTGGTTTTAACGAACCATCTGGAACTTCAAGGTAAGCCATGATGCCGCCAGTCTCATCTTGTAAGTTGAAAGCATCAAAGAAGACACCTGCTCCAGTTGTAACGGTTCCTTCAACGACTACGTCTGTATCATCAGCTAATTTACGAACATCGGCAATGTTTGCCACTTTCATGTCACGATGTGCTAACCAATTTACAGCGTTAAAAATTAATTCGTCATTGCCTTTTGGCTCATAGGATTCATCCATCTGCTTATCATTAAAGATGTTCATACCTGAAACAATGATACGGCCATTTTCACCGATTTCTTCAGAAGCAATTAACGGAATGGCTGATCCGCCATTTGCATCAGAAACTGCATCATAGGTGTATCCACCTAAAACTTTTCCTTGATACGTTGTTTCATTTCCCTTTGCAAGAATGGTTACTTTACCTGATTCGGTTAGAGCCTGATTATCCACACCTGATAAGCTTGTTCCGCTGTAATAATCGACAAACGATACGCGGTCAGTTATATGATTGGATACTAATCCAGGGTGTACTCTGACTGCAAATGGGCTGACAGCTGGGTCACTCCAGAAGTTACCACTCTTGCTATCATCAAATACGCCATCATTACCCATGCGGATAGCTGAACCAATTTCGCTTAGTACTCCGTTATTAATGGTCGGGTCTGTGCTGTTATTACTCTTACCAGCCATTAATAAGGAGCCGCCATTTTTCACAAACTTTGCAACAGCTGCTTTTTCATCCGCTGTTAAAGCTTTTCCATGTGTAATCACTAATACTTTTGTCGTGCTTAACGCTTCATCTGTTATGGCTGTTTTATTTTCAGCAACGGTGTACCCTTCTTTTTGAAGCATTAACGTAAAGGCTTTTAAGTTATCCTTATACGTTCCACCGTCTGCACTTGTGTTTTCGTTGTTGTGGTTAGCATCGATTAACACCTTAATTCCAAGTGGCTCTTTAATCTTTACTGGTACTGAAAATTGAACATCACCAAGATTTAGTCCATCTAAGGAAGTTACAACGGCAATTAACTTATGGTCGCCTTTAATTGGGCTTGCCCATGTTGCTGTAGCTGTTGCTGAAGTCTTTGATAGAATCGAAGTGATATTGTTTGTACCAATAAGATTCTCAGTTTTTACTTCATCGTAATAGAAATCTACTTTTAGGTTTTTCACGACTTCGGTACCATTGTTAGCAACTGTTGCTTTTAATGTAGCAGGGTTGCCGCCAACGATGACTCCTCCGTCAATATCAATACTGTTCACTTTTACATCGACAGATTCTTCTTTTGACCAGATTGGTGAAGAATAAATACGTTCGCCATCCATTTGGGTAACTTTAACAACAAACCATTGTTGGCCGCCTGTTACCGTATATTCTGGTGCCCATGTGAAGTCTTTTTCCATTGGTGTAATCGAAGCTGCTACTTTACCGCCATTGGTAAGCAATTCAACTTTAGCAATTCTATCATCTGACTTATAAGATGCTGGAAGATAATCATAGTCTGTGCTATTTTTTGCTTCCGCAACTAAGTCACTACCTTTAATATCAAAGCTTAGTTTCTTACTATCAACAGTTGAACCCATATAATAGCCATTCGCTGATACATCTAATGTGAAGTTCGGATCTTCTTCCATGTACACGCGCATATTACGCATTGAGTTCATTAAGGAATCTTGAGAAAGATCGTCTGCAACGATTACTGTACGAGCATTAATTTGACCCCATGTTCCTTCATGATTATCTTCACCATAAGTAGGAGCAAGGTGCCAGCCTAAATCTAGGGTTGAGAAATATTTTGCTTCGGCATTGGCGTAGCCATAGTGACCAGAACCATTACCAACTTCTAGCATCGTAAATAATTTGTCTACATCTTTATTGTAAGGCTTAAAGTTGTTAAAGGCATTCGCTGACATATCAGGGTGGTTAAATTGACCAACGATATTGTCATAGGTTAATACCCATGCATAATACTGGTTTAAATCTTGGTATTGCTTTCCGTTAATGTTACGGTCGATAAAATTATCTGTACCAAAGATATTTGAGTGGCCCCATGTTGTTGAAGTCATTTCAAATGCCGGGAATACGACATATTCACCATTCTTTGTATATTGTTTCGCAAGATCTTTCGTTGTTTGCCATTGTGTTCCACCTGTACGTTCTTGCATATCGGCGCCACCGTTTGCACCTTTACGTACAACTGTATCCGTTCCTAATTTCTCAGGGTCAATATCATGAGAGTGGTCAGAGAAGGCAAACCAATCGTAATTATATTTTTGACCAGCTTTTAATGCATCTTCTGGCGTACCAGCACCATCATGTGAGATGTTAGTGTGGTTGTGCGTTGTACCACGATAGTGGTTCCCACCATCAAAACGAGGAACAACTTCAAACGTCCATTCTTTCGCATTGCTGTTTCCTTTTAAGTCAGTTGCAGATACTTTAACAGTGTGGACCCCAATTGTAAGATCTTCTGTTGGTGTATATTTAACCTGCATTTTTGTTATGGTAGCTGCTGGAGCCTTCAGTTCTTGGCCATCGAGCCACATTTGAACGGAAGATTCATCCACACCACTTGGGTCATTAATTAATGCTGTAATTTCTGGATGCGGCGTTTCTACCTTTGCATCTTTTTGAGGTGTCTCGCCGCTGAATGCTGGACCAGTTGTATCCTCAATTAAAGAGACTGCATATGGTGCTGCACTTGTACCAGCGGATTGTACCTTTGTACCAGCTTTTGCTTCGATATAGTACTCAAAGCCGTTTACTGGAACATTTGCTGCATCCAATGTTGCTGTGTAACGACCAGTGCTGTCATTCCCCATTGGTAATGCTGTATAATCAGTTGCTCCCGTTGCACGATAGTACACAGTTACTGCTTCTGCACCATCAGCATTGGCTACAAATTCAACATTCGTACCTTTATATACTTCTTTAATAGCTGTGTGTGAAATTCCTAAGATGGAAGCAATATCCTTTACGTCACGTGGGAATACTTGGTATCCATTTACGTGAGTTGCATTAGTTGTGTATTGACCAACAATACCTGTAATAGTATAGCTTTTACCAATTACTAGATCCGTATCTGGTTTGATTCCAGTACTTCCCATAATACGAATTGTTGTTGCTTTCGTATTTTCATCCACTAAGGTTACATTGTAGTTCGTTCCAGTTGCTGCTACGGCAGAAACTTTACCCGTTACAGATACAAGGCTTCCTTCAAGTGGCTCAGCTGTAGCAAACGTGTTTAAATCAAGAATGGTAATGTCTTTTGTTGTTGGAAGGGCAAGGCCTTCTTCAAGTCGTTGAATAGCTGTTGGTTCGAACTCAGTCATCCCATTATAAACAATGACTTTACCTGTAACTCTTAATTTGTCACCGCGTTGCACAGTAAGACCTGAATCCAGGCTGCCAAATACATTAATACCGCCTGTTTCATCTTGAATGTAGAAGTTGTTTTTCTGCGTACCAAGAATACCATTTTGGATGGTTACTACACCTTCTACAGTAAAGAACCCATTTAGGTTTGTTAAAATCCCTTTCGAGTCAGTTGCTTTCACTTCGTTTAGAGGTGTGATAGTATTTAATACTGCTTTTTCAACTGATACAGGAGCACTTGGAAGCATGATCCCTTTGGTTGTCGTTGTTTGTTGTGTTACGTATACCTTATCAGGAGCATTGCTGTTAATTTTAACGTTAAAATCTCCTGTTGTGCCTGCTGTTGCAGTTCCAAGTACCTCTGATGCAATGGCCGATTGGTTTGGATATATATTGATGATGGAATCCTTTACGGCAGCACCAGCATTACCGATTAATGTACCTGCACCATTTGTTACCATATAGTTTAATTTATCTACAGCAATGTTTGATGATGCTTTTGCAACATCAATTTGAATGGCTGCACTTTCATTCATGTCGCCTTGTTTGGCAGCAACATAAACAGCTGGAAGTGCTGTAGCAGCGGTGAAGCTTATTTCAAAGGAACCATCGGCCGCCGCTGTGGCTGTACCAAGAGCTGTTCCTTTTCCTGCTGTTTCATATACCTTAACAGTTGAGCCAGGTTCAGCCGCTTCGGCTCCACCTTTTACTGTTGCTGAAGTTTCTTGTAGTAAAAATTGAATATTGTTGCCTTTTGGCTGCAAGCTAATTACTGGAACCATAGGAGATTCAGGAGTGCTTGCCGTGTTTCTTGGTGCAGCCACTGGACCTACATAGAAGTCTGCTGCGTTATCATCTGTATCCCATGCATTCCCTTTGCCTGGTGCTGGATCTGTGTTAGCGTATGGTCGACGTTGTACGCTTGTTGTATTGGATGGAGCTTTAGTTGGACCTGATCCTTCATAAGCAGTTGCAGTTCCGAAACCGACGAAATCCACAGCTTCTGCTGGTTTGGCACCTGATGCTGCTGTGGTTTTGTCTTTAAATAACGCAACCTTACCAGCAGTTCCAGACATGGCAGTAGAACCTGAAGCTTCGGGAGTTGGAAGATTTACTCCTGCTGCACCGCCACCTTCGGAAATTAGGTAATACCCATGGGCCTGAATAACTCCAGATAATGGAGTCGGTGTCCATGAAGTTCCCGCTTGAGAGGCATATTGAACTGACCATCCAGTTAGATCAACTGGCTGATCAGTTGGATTGTATAACTCGATAAAGTCTTTATTGTATGGAGCTGCAGTAGTTCCACTCCCATTTCCTCCCCCGCCAAAAACTTGAGAGATAACAACATGATCAGCCTGTTCTGCATGTGCTCTATTAATTAGACCACTCGGCAAAAACGTACTGACCAATAGAAGTGATGCCGTTAACGTGCTTGTCCAGCGCTTAAACTTCTGATGTTTCGCTTTCATCCATCTACCATCCTTTTTGGTAATTTCTTTTACCCAAGTTAAAAACGCTTACATGCCTTTCGCCCTAGGTTTATCGTACTCTATCATTCTACAAAATTTTCAGCATTCTGGATATAGTGTTTTTATTATTTATTATCTGAATATTAGTTTTAAAAAGCTAATCAGATGTATACAAATGCAGTGAAAATGTGATTATATTAAGGAGGTTTCACAATTTACACGTTTATTGGTAATTAATTCTAATTTTTCTGGAATAATATTTAGGAGGTTCATTGTGCATTCACTCTTTAACAAAATTCGACAATTTTATCACTTTTTAGGGAATAAGCGCCTTTTGTGCCCCTTTCTTTCTCTAGTTCTTATTACCTTCATTTCTTTTCCTACGATTGCTGCTGCACATGCATACAGTGCAAGTTATACAAAAATAACGATGGCTGAAAAGAAAACCGAATTGGTCTTTACCCTGGACACTTTATCCCTTATCGAACTATTACCCGATATTGATCAAAATAAAAACTGGGTTCTAGAAAAATCAGAAATAAAAAAAGAAAGGCATCATCTCCAGGAATTAATTACTGAAGGCTTAACGCTGGACAAGAACAACAAAGAACAAACTCCTAAAGTGGAGACAATGAAACTTGTTAAAAAGGAGAATAAAGAATTTCTTTCTACAACCTTAAGCTTTCCGGCCTTTTCTGCTGGTGACACGATTGTCTATAATGATGGCTTTTATTTTAATGATACTGGCACGAATTATGTTGATCTCATTTCTGCAGACTTCATGGGTCAAACGAGTGAGGCCGTATTACAGGGGAAAGAACGGAGCTGGACCATTCTTTTAACCGAGGTGCAGCAAGAACAAGGTCAAGATCAAACAAACAAACCTGAAACGCAACAAACACAACCAAAGCCAGTTAAGCAATCATCGACTTCAGCATGGTTTTCATTTTTCAAATTAGGGATGCTTCATATTATTACTGGCTACGATCATTTATTGTTTCTCTTTGCCTTGTTGTTAAGAAAACAAACCGTTAAACAGTACATCTCTATTGTCACATCCTTTACACTGGCACATAGCATCACCCTTACCCTTGCGGTGTTAGGATGGATCACCTTACCTTCTCGTTTTGTGGAAGCAACGATCGCCTTTAGTATTTGTTATGTTGCTTTAGAGAATATTTTCCGCAAGGAGATTAAACACCGTTGGAGTATTACGTTTCTGTTTGGCCTAATCCACGGGCTTGGGTTTGCAAGTATCTTAAAGGAAATGGAAATTGCTAAGAGTCATCTGGCTGTTGCGTTGATTAATTTCAACCTGGGGATTGAAGCGGTTCAGCTCGTCATCGTACTCTTGCTAATTCCAATACTTGCTTATTTGTTTAAATTGAAGATTTCTCGCAGAATCGTTCAAATTGGTTCTCTGATTATTTTTATTTTAGGAGCGATTTGGCTGGTGGAACGAATCATTTCATAGATTTTTATAACAAACGAAAAAATCCCTGAAAACTATTTCAGGGATTTTTTCTTGTTCACTTATTTTTTGACTGTAACTTTGGCCGTTTTACTTACATTGCCTGCTTTGTCGATTGCAACTACTTCAACCACTTTGCCAGCTTTTTGTTTAGCAATGGTAATCGAGAATTTGCCATATTTATCTGCAGTTCTAGAACCAATCACTTTGCCGCTAACTTTTACTACTACTGTTGAATTTGCTTCTGCTTTACCAGTTACTTTGGTAGTATTCACAGTGATTTTATCAACAGAAGGTGTGCTTGGAGCTTTTTTATCAATAGCAAATTTTACAGTTGTTTTGTTTCCAGCTGCATCCGTCACCACTAGAGTGTAAGTGCCGTCTGTTTTCACAACTGTTTTAGTTGCTACAGTTTTTCCATTTAATAAAGCTTTACCTTCATTAAAGTAGATGGTTACATCCTTGTTGTAAAGTCCATTGTTTGCGACACCAGTTACTTTTGGAGCTGTTTTATCAATTGTAAACTTCACAGTTGTTACGTTTTTCGAAGCGTCAGTAACCACTAGTGTGTGGACTCCTTCTGTAGCAACGAGCGTTCCAGTTTTGAAGGCTTTTCCATCTAAAGTAGCTGTTCCTTCATTAAATGAAACCGAAACATTTTTATTGTAGATACCATTATTAACTACTCCGCTTACAACTGGAGCAATTTTATCAAGAACGGTAACAGTTGTTTCGCTCTTATTCCCGGATGGATCAGAAACTACAACCGTTAAATCAGTACCTGCTGTTTGAACAGTTGATAGTGTGACAGAGAATTTACCATCTACACCCGTTTTCGCAGTGCCAAGAACGCCTTTGCTGCTAGATACCGTGACAGAAGAACCAGCTTCAGCAGTTCCGGTTACAACTTTATCTTTGTTGCTTACTGCATTTACGACAGCTTTATTTGGCGCAATCACATCAAGAACCATTGTAGAGCCAATTGGACTTAAATTGAATGATAAATCAACAGAGAATGCAAATAATAAAGTACCTTCTTTAAGTGGCGCCAATAATGGTGCACTGAATTTACCTTCAGCATCTGCTGTTAAGTGTAACTTCAGATTGAATCCATTAGTGATATAAACATGTGTACCTGGTTCTGCACCATGACCTTTAATTTCGGTAGAAAGGTTGGTAACTGGTTCAATTACAGGAGCAAATGGATCCGTTACATCTTTTACAGTTAATCGAACTTCTTTTACATTAAGAGCTTTATCAGTAATAGTAACAACTACTTCTGTACCTGCTTTTTGTACAGGAATTTCCACAGAGAAGTTTCCATCTTCAGAGGCAGTAGTAGTTTTATTAACGTCACCTGCTGTTACCACAACAGTTGCCCCTGCTTCTGTTTTACCAGTTACAGCTGTTGATTGGTCTGTTACTTCATTAACCGATGCAGTTACTTCTTTATCAACTGTAATTCTATCTTCAATTTGTGCCGCAACTGGTTGTGGTAAGGATTTGAAATACTGGACAAATCCATCTAAGTCCACAACGTTTGTTACGCGATTCTTACCAGACTTAAGGACCGTAAAGCCGTCACCGCCGTCTGCCATAAAGTTGTTTACTGTAATTGTGTATTCTGCAGTTGGATCTAATGGTGTACCATTTTCTAAATAGATATCAAGCACTTTGCTGCCGTATGGCTTATTATCACTCCAAGTATATTTCAGACCAGAAATTGCCATGATTTTATTATAGCTTGGTGGTGCTTGGAACTGTTGATTTAATAAGGTTCTAATTTGATTCCCAGTGACAGTCATTGTTACTAGGTCATTACCAAATGGCTGAACCTTGAATAAATCGCCCCAAGTAATTGTTCCTCCTGGAAGTGGGTTACGAATACCGCCAGAATTCATAAATCCTAATTGAGTGCCTGTTACGGAGCGCATACCATCAGCAATTAAGTTACCCAGTGCAGATTCACCAGAAGGATTGGCCGCATTTGTAATTGCAGCAGATGTAGTACCTACTACTTGACTTACAACAGGTTTAATATCTTCTTGATAACCGTCAAGTTCTGCTTTAATTTTTGCATCTGCAGTAATTTTGCTATGAAGTGTGTCTACCACTTCAGCCTTTGTTTGATCCTTAATCACATCTCCTGTAGCAGGGTCAATGGTTAAGTCAATATCAGAGAAGGCTGTACCATAAGACCATGATTGAACTAATACTTTTCCATCAACATTTGTATTGAGATATTTATGATCATGTGCACCATAGATAACGTCAACAGCAGGGTCAATCGCTTTAGCCATGTCAACAACCTTACCAGTTGCTGCTGAACCATCTGTTTTTGAAGTTCCAGGATCATGCGCCATAACAACAATCGTTTTAACGCCCTGATCCGTTAATTCTTTTGCATATTTGTTCACTGCAGTTACTTCATCAGTGAATTTAACACCTTCTACACCTTTTGGAGTAACAATTGTTGGTGTTTCAGTTGTTACAACACCAATAAAGCCAATCTTAACGCCGTCTACTTCTTTAATTTTATATGGAGGTAAAATAGGCTCATTTGTATTTTCATCGACTACGTTAGCAACAACATAATCCATTGTTGAACCAGTAAACTTGCCATATTTAGCTTCATATTGTGCGGTTTTTGGATTATCGCCACCGTGGATAAGACGCTTCATTTCTACTACGCCTTCATCAAATTCATGGTTACCGATCGTACCAACATCTAAACCAATTTCATTCATCATACGAATGGTAGGTTCGTCTTGTAATAGTGCAGATACTGGAGGACTTGCTCCAACAAGGTCACCCGCTTGAATCATAAGAGTATTAGCAGGATTTGCTGTTTCTCTTTGTTTTAAATAAGCTGATAAAAATTCTATACCACCTGAGTAATCGACAACATTACCAGCGGAGTCTTTAATAGATCTCCAAGTATCTAGTTGACCATGGAAGTCATTGATTCCTAATAATTGAACGTGGACGTTCTGGTCTAATTCGTACAACTCATATCCTGCTTTAGTTGTTGATGCACCAAGGTCTTTTACATCTGGTTGTTGACCAAGGTATGGTTTTGCTTCTGGAGCAGAGTGGAAGACTGCCTTGGCAACGCCGCCAATCGGAGCGATTTTCCAGTTATTATCTGCTACAGGATTGATTGTACCTTGTGCAGTGATATAATCCATAAGGATTTGACGGTTTTCGAATGGAGAATCTACGACAACTTTTGCAGACCTTAATTCAGCTAGACCGCCGCTTCCGCCAGCACGGTAGTTATTTGTTGCTACGATGAATTTTTGGTCCATTTGGACAGGAGTGCCATCCATCATCCTTAAATTAACAACGCGTTCACCTTTTGGCTTCGTGACATCAATTTCATATTTAACACCATCAATGACATCATAATTGTAAGGACGGAAATCGTAATCAAGTAAATCTTGAGCTTCAGCTTTATTAGGATCAATTGTATTAAATTGTTTCGCTGATTCTTCGATCCATCTCTTTACTTGATCTCCTGTTACTTCAACAGCTTTTAATGTGTTATCAAACAAGTATAAATCCGCTGCACTCTTAATGGTTACCTCGCCTTTTGCAATGTTCGTGTAGTCAGCCACACCACCGCGGCCGCCCTTAAATGGTGCTGCAGCAGAAAGAACAGGTACATCCTTATATTCAGGTGCATTTGTGTTAATCCATTTTTTCACGTAATCCATTTGCGCATTATTAACAATTTGTGTGGAAGCGTCATCCATGACACGGGTGAAGAAGCTGTGCATCGGAATTTCTGTAGTACCGATTTTCCCATTAACATATGCCCGTACTTGGTCATGAATAGCTTGTGTATCACTAACAATTGTCTCGTCTGAAGCGGTAGCAGCCGTAACTGGACGGTTAACAGATTTAGAATTAGCCTTATCCACAGTCCACTTGCCATTTGCATCTTGAACAAGAGCTAAATCAAGCACACCAAGATTATTTCCCCAGAAGCCTGCTTCAACAGCTTGTACACCATTGATCGTACCTTTCGTATTATCAATGCCAGTCTTGCCGTTGAATGAAGCATCGCCAGGGAAATTCACGTGGGCATGTCCAAACAACATCGCATCAATACCAGGTACTTTTGTTAAATCGTAAACGGCATTTTCTGCTTCTTCTTGACCTTCAGCAGCAATATCACAGCCGGAATGAGCAATAGCAACAATAACATCTGCTCCGTCTGCTTTCATTTGTGGGATAAATTTATTAGCTTGGGCAACAATATCTTTTGTAATGACTTTACCAGTTAGGTTATCTTTATCCCACTGCATGATTTGCGGTGGTGCAAAACCGATGACCCCAACCTTAATCACATGTTCATTGCCGTCAGCATCCTTAATCGTTTTGTCTACAATTTTATACGGAGTGAAGTAGTTAACATCATTGGTTGAGTCAGAATCGTGATCATCTTTATAAATGTTAGCGTTTACAATTGGAAATTGGACTTCTTCCTGAACATCTTTTAAGTAGTCTAATCCATAGTTAAATTCATGGTTTCCAACAATACCTGCATCATATTTTAAATAGTTCATTGCTTTGTAAATAGGATGAGTATCATTTTGTCCTAATTTATTTACTTTTGCTACATAACTAGCAAGTGGATTTCCTTGAATCGTATCACCAGCATCAAATAGCATGGAGTTATCAACTTCAGATCTAGCTTGTTTGATTAATGTAGCAGTTTTAGCTAAACCATAATTTGTTACTGGTGCATCTTTGAAATAATCATACGGTAGCACATTAGAATGCAGATCCGTAGTTTCTAAGATACGTAGTGTAGCAGTACTCCCAGTTCCTTCAGCTTTAGCAGCATGTGGGAAAATATTCAAAGGAATTGTTGTTAGCGCCAGCACTGTTGCTAGAGAACCATTAAGCATACGTCTTTTCATGCTTCTTTTTATCTGTCTCTTCACACTTTTTCCGCCCTTCGACAAAATAATTGGTATTGCATGACTATTCTACTAATTTTTCCGGAAGAATAATAGACTTTTGTGAGAAAATTTATCATATTTTTACAAAAAAAATATTTCCATCTATTCTTAATGCTATTGAGTTCATCAAATTACTATAAAATAAGGCTTGGAATAATTTTTTCCAGTTAACCCAGTTAAAAAATATGTAAGTTTTTCAAATAAATGTATTAAATTTCGATAAATTCTGCTATTCTAAAATATGGTTCAAAATTACGTTGTGGAGGAATACTAGATGAGAGCTGACAAGAATAAAAAGAAAAAGAGAAAGTGGCTCCGTGTAACTGGAATTGTTTTATTTGTGCTCTTGCTTGGAATTGGGGTTTATGCCTATTCAGTATATAATTCATTACAAACTGCCGTCGAAACAATGCATCACCCTGTTGATCGGAAATCAGAAAAGCGTACTGAGGAAGTATCTTTGCAAAACAAACAGCCGTTTTCTGTATTACTCTTAGGTGTCGACCAGCGTAAAGGGGATAAAGGCCGGTCAGATACCATGATTGTTTTATCTGTTAATCCGAAACTCAATACCGTAAAGATGCTAAGTATTCCGAGGGATACTCGCACTGAAATTATTGGTAAAGGAACAGAGGATAAAATCAACCATGCCTACGCATTTGGAAGCGAAGAAATGGCCATGAACACGGTTGAACATTTCTTAGATATTCCGATTGATTATTTTGTAAAAGTCAACATGGAAGGTTTTAAGGATGTTGTTGATGCCGTTGGCGGAATAACGGTCGATAATGATTTGGACTTTTCTTATGGAGGCTATCATTTTCCTAAAGGTGAAGTGACCTTGAACGGGAAAAAGGCTCTTGCCTATACTCGGATGAGGAAAGAAGACCCTCGCGGTGATTTCGGCCGACAAATACGCCAGCGCCAAATTATCCAAGGTGTCATTAAAGAGGGTGCAAGTTTATCTTCACTTGCAAATTACGGGGATATCTTTACGGCACTCGGAAAAAATGTAAAAACAAATCTGACCTTTGATCAAATGGTCTCTATTCAAAAGAACTACAAAACTGTAGGAAGTAATATCGATCAAATGACCATTAAAGGCAAAGGGACAAGAATGAACGGAATTTATTACTACATTGTTCCAGATGACGAAAAACAACGAATACAGACAGAATTGAAGACACAGTTGGAAACAACCTAAGGAAAAACCCTCTGCCGATATTTGGAAGAGGGTTTTTTGTATTACTCATTAATTGAATACCAATATTCATTACCTAATGAATCACGGTATTCAATTAAATAGTAGTACCAGGAATATTTGGATGGTTTAGTATAGACAATCGTACTTGAACCTGGTTTTACCGTGTATTGCTTTTCAGCAATTTGGGAGCTGCCCGCATCGGGATAGAGATGGACGGTTGCCGTAACTTGCTGTTTTGTGTTAATTTTCAACAATAATTGGTCGTTATAGATTTGGTCTGATGCTAGGTGGAAGCCAAAACTATGTGACACTAACCATGCCGGATTGCCTGTTGATGTCATTTTCCCCTTAACAGACTTTTGGCCGTAGGCGTTCTTAGCTGTGATGACATAATAGTAGGTGTCATCATTTTCATCTCCACTAAGCCATTTAAAATATTGGCTTCCTTCATTAACTGCTTTATCTTGTTCGATTGTTTTTATCTTTTGATTCGATTGATTATAAATTTCTATTGTCACATGTGCAGCGCGTGATAGTTTGTAATGGACTTCACTGCCCTCCCCTGGATAAAACATGACCACAGCAGGGTAACTAATTTCAATCTTATTAATCTCAACGTGGACATTTCCCGAGTAGGTTTGCGTTAGATTATACTTATCTACCACTTTAATGTTATATTGATACACTCCATCGTTGAGCAGACTTTTGGATTGATCCGTGCCATCCCAAGTAAAGGTATGCTGGCCTGCTAATTCTGCGGCATCTGATTTAATGGTGGTTACGGGTTTTCCGTTTTGATAGATTCCAATCGTAACCTTTCCAGGCTTGCTTATGGTGTAACCAATGGTCAAAGTCCCTTTTGTTTTCAGATAATAATCTTTCCCTGATGAGATAGACGGAACGCGCCAGTCCTGAAAGATAATCGAAGTGCTGTTGATTTTTGTTATATTCCCTGCTTTATCCTTTAACTGAACGAAATAGTGATAGGTTCCTTCTGGGACCAATTGATTTTTATCATTTTTTCCATTCCAACTGGCGCTGATTATACCAGGATTGGCTTGTTTATTAATTAATTTCTTAATTATAGTCCCTTTTTCATTGACCACATGAACAATCATAGTTGAAGTTTCTTTTAATTTCACTCGAATTATGTTCGTGGTTTTATTGTCCATTTTAAAAAGGGTGGATGAAAGTGAAAGTTCTCCTGTTGGCCGGACGCTATCCACTTTCAGTTGAATCTTTTTTGGTTTTCCTTGTTTATTATGGCTATCCGTGAATGACATAACAATTTTGTATGTCCCATCCTTCACGAGATGCCCTTTTGTTGTTTTCCCATTCCAAACTAATGAATGCTTACCAGCAGACTTAGATTTTTTAGAAAGAATTTTCTTTACCGTTTTACCGGACTGATCCGTCACAACAGCAGATATTTTCACTTTCTGCGTTAACTCGTAAGGGATGGTAACCTTACTGCTTACTTTTGGTGAGTAGGTATAGGTGGTGCCTGACACCATAATGGCAGGTTTGGTATGATTGATGACCTTTATAGTCGTGCTTTTATTAAGGCTGTCCGATCCTTTGGTGATTTTCACTTCCACTTTATAGATACCTGTCGATACAAACTTTTTACTTGCAGTTTTTCCATCCCAAGAAGCTGATATTTTTGCTCCTGATGAGGATTTATTGGATAGTAATTTCCTGATTGTTTTTCCATGTGCATCTTTTATTGATAATGAAACCTTGGTCTTACTAGTTGTTTTAAATGAGAAAGCGGCTTTATTTTCCCCTGTCATTGTATAGGTTTTCGGAGCAGTTATCGTTGAAATAGGTGCGGCTGTTTTGGAAACGGCCTTATAGGCATCAATTCTTCCATACCCGAAATCCTCATCCCATCCCTTGCTGCCGAGGTCAACGGTTGAGCTTTTAAGAATGGCTTCTACCTGGCTGGGACTTAAAAATGGGTTCTTCGACCGGACAAGTGCAGCTATTCCTGAAACCATTGGTGCGGCCATGGATGTCCCGTCATAAGCAGCATACGTGCTTCCCGCTACGGTTGAATAGATATCGACACCTGGAGCAGCTAGATCAATGTATTTTCCATAGTTTGAGAAACTGGCAATTCTATCATTTCGATCCGTTGCACTTACACCTATCACACCCTCGGATGCAGCTGGATACATCGGCAAATAGGTACTAGAGTTACCAGCGGCAGCAACGAGCACAACCCCTTTTGATTTTGCATATTTAGTTGCAGCTTCTAATAAGTAACTATAATTATCATCACCGAGGCTCATATTGATGATTTCTGCATGATGGGCCACTGCATAATAAATGGCTCGTATTACAGTTTCAGCACTTGCTTCATTTCCTTGGAAAACGTTAATAGGCATGATCTTTACATCTGGAGAAATCCCAGCAATTCCATACTTATTAAAGCTTGCCGCAATAATTCCAGCCACATGTGTAGCATGTTCATCGGGATAATAACTGGAAGAACCTGTTACGGCATTGTAAGGGCTGACGATTTTCCCTTTAAGGTCAGGGTGATCTTTTTGAACCCCGCCATCAATTACCGCAACAGTAATCTTCGATGAGCCCTTGGTCTTGTCCCATGCTTTTGGGAGTTGAAGTTTATTAAGGTACCATTGCCGGCTGTAGCTCGGCTCCTTTGGTACATAGGCTTTTTGGTACTTATAGTTTGGTTCGACTAAAAGCACCTTTTTACTCATTAATAACTGTTTCGCAATCTCTGCTAACTTCGCACCTTGCGTGACTTTAACCAGAGAGAAATCCTGATCTTCTAAACCAGTTTCTTCTATTACATCTACTTGTTTAAGGAGGTCCTCGCGTTCCGTTTGGGGTGTACCTGGTGCAAATTTGACAACCAATTCCGCGGCAACATATTCCGACTTCTCCTTAAATAAAACATCCGGATCGATTTTTTTAGGATGGGCGTTGATCCCATCAGCATTGGCGTCAAAAGACATAAATAGTAAACTGAGTAACATCAAGCTAAGTGACCAAATGTATTTCACTAGTTATCCCCCATTAAGTTTGTTTCACGTAATATGTCATTCTTTTTATTTATCATTTTATCATTTTGCTGATAGATTAGGGGGGATTGGAGGAAATATTATTTGTACTCTCTTATTGAAAAGGCTCTGTTAAACATGCTTGTTGATTTCCACTCCTGGCACTTCATTTCCTAAATACCCCCAAAAATACCATTTTTTAATATTATAATATTTTCAAGTATTAATTAAAATACCTCGAAAAATACCAAACCCTAAATCAAACCCCCATAAAAACTATTCTCATACCACTATAAAATAATTCTATCTTATGGAAATGTCCACTCCACGCGGTCAAAATAGGTGGTTTTGTCCACGAAAGGTGCCTGACACCTTAATGAATCCTTAATAAAACTTTAATGAAACCTTAATTTTATGTATTTGTCATGAAACTAGTAAGCTATTGAAATATTTGTGTAATATTATTGTGGTAACTTTTATATAACAGAAGAAAGGGGTTTTAAGAAATGAAGAAATTCCTAGTCATGTTTAGTTTGGCGGGTATGGTGTTATTTGGAAGTAGTACTGGCGCATTCGCAGCATCCAATACATATAAAGTTAAGAGTGGAGATTCGCTTTATCGTATTGCAAAAACATATAAAATATCCGTAAGTTCATTAAAAAAATGGAATAACCTTAAATCAAATACAATTCATCCGAATCAATCGTTAAAGATAACTAGCGGATCTGCTAGTAAACCGGCTGTGAAAGCCAAAACTACTACAACAAGCTCAAAGAAGTTAAACGTAGTAAAGACCATTACTGTTAGCGCAACGGCCTATACAGCAAATTGTAAAAGATGTTCTGGCATCACTGCCTTAGGATACAACCTAAAGAAAAATCCAAATCTTAAAGTCATCTCTGTTGACCCAAAAGTTATTAAGCTTGGCACGAAGGTTTATGTTGAAGGTTATGGCTATGCCATTGCCGGTGACACAGGCGGTGCCATTAGAGGGAAAAAGATCGATATCTTCGTTCCTTCTTATAAGAAAGCCATTCAATGGGGCAGAAAAACAGTGAAAGTAAAAATACTAAAATAGGCAAAGCTAAGTCCCAAGTGAGTTCATTCACTAGGGACTTTTTTGGTTTAAATGTTAGAGAAGACATAATTTAAAAATATTATCCTTCTACTCTAGCAAAAGTTATTTTACCATTGCGCTTTAAATTTAAACTGGCATTGGTACCACTTTTTTAATAGTAAATTCCACTGTCGTTTTGTTTCCAGCTGCATCCGTTACCACTAAAGTGTGTACTCCATCTGTAGATACAACAGTACCTGTTGTTACTACTTTTCCATCTAATGTTGCTGTTCCTTCATTAAA
>NZ_JBALOS010000159.1:517-4198 GCF_036962765.1 Neobacillus drentensis | reverse complement strand
GCTTATTCCGCTAACTACCGGTGCAGTTTTATCAATCGTAAACACAACCGTTCTCTTGTTACCAGCTGCATCTTTTACCACTAAAGTGCGTTTTCCCGCTGCTTTAGCCACATAACCATTTTTAATTGCTGTTCCATTCAATGTTGCTGTTCCTTCATTAAATGTGATCTTAACATCTTTGTTATAAAATGCGTTATTGCTTACTCCGCTAACCACTGGAGCAGTTTTGTCCTTTACCACAACTGTTTTCGTATTACTGATGTTTCCTGCTTTATCCTTTGCTGATAAATATAGTTTTTTGCCAGCCTTTTGTTTCGGGATAGTCACCTTAAATTTACCATTCGAATCTGCTGTTTTGGTGTATTTTTTAGAACCAATTTTAACGGTAACCGTTGCTCCCTTTTCCGTTACACCTGACACTTCTTTTGACTTGTCTGAAACAGTACTAATGGTCGGAAAAGTTGGAGCCTTAATGTCAATATTTTTATAATAAGGTGCCGCTAACTGATTAAAGCTTTTTTTCGAGGAAGCAATCACTACAGTTGTTCCCACCTTAACCTTACTGAATAATTCAATTACTTCATTATTATGCATCCGGATACATCCGCCAGAGATATATTTTCCAATGGAACTTTCATTACTGTTCCCATGAATTCCGTACGGATAGCCGCCATTTTCTTGTTTACTTAACCCCATCCAACGCTTTCCTAATGGATTCCGAGGATCCCCACCTGGAATATTGTGTTTATAGTATGGTCTGTTTTTAATTTTTTCTCTTATGTAAAAGGTCCCTTCCGGGGTAAGTCTAGAGGTTCTTCCAGTAGCAACATTGTATGTTTTTACTAATTTACCATTCTCGTAAAATGCTAGTTTATTAACCTTTTTGTTGACAATAATCAGCTGTTTCTTTGATACAGTGCTGGCCTCAGCCTTTTGGCTATAGGGAAAAACTGAAAACCCTAAACATAAAATAATAAATCCAATCAAAAAACGTTTTAACACTAGTAAAGCCCCCTCTGTAATTTCCATTTGTTCCTACAATACCATAACTAATGTTTTAATAGATACTGATAAACCTTATAGATATTTCGGCATTTTTCAACAAACTTTTCACATTCCTATATTAGTTTTCCATGACAAATATAGTAGATTCCTCCTAGATTTTTGTCTGACACCCTTGCAGATATATCGTCATTTCTCGGGAAATACCCTCAATTTTCTTAAAGAGCGCCGTCCATCCCTATCAACATTTAGAAATAATGGAGAAAATATGGATTTTATGTCACTTTCTGTAGTAGGATAGTAATAGTTAAAAATTATCCATTCTAGAATTAATGGAGGGCTGTAAGATGCTGACAACCGCCCAACAAAAAGTGAAACAGGAATTAGAAGAATTGCAGATTAATGCCCTTACCCATCATTACGATAAACAGGTCATTCCCCGTAAAAGATACCCTTTTAAAAAATGGATCATAACGATAATCGCCACCATCCTGTTGATGGTGACCTGCTTTCTATTATTAAAAGAATATTGGACTCAAAAGGAACTAGGACTAACCTCCTACATAATGAAAGCCCATGATTATAACCAACAAAGTGAAACCATTCTGAATAACTTTCTGGCTGGTAATCTTGCAAATATAGTCGAAAGTAGAGGAAAACAAGAAAATATTTTAATCAAAGTAACAAATCTACCAACATCAACTAGCTTCGATGAGCACCACCAGGATCTAATCACTGTGATTGAACACCGCCTTGATATGATGACGTCCATTAAGGACCCCATCCATTCTGACAAGATTCAATTAAATAAAGCTTTAATCGAACTTAGTGTAAAACAGGAGTTAGCTGCGGATAGTTTAATCGAGGGTTTTGAACTGGAAAAGATTAAATATAAACGGCACGTTAATGGGACGATTCAGTACTGGATAAACTCCAAATCCTATTTAGTAGAACAATAAAAAAAGAGGCTGTGCAACCTTTTGAGAGCCTCTTTTCCTTTTATTCAATTTGTTGCGACACCTCTTCAAATCCGTCTTCCTGAACCGGTATCATCTGACGTAATATTCGTTTTTGATGTGATTTTTCAAACCCAAGGAGACACAAGTGGACAATTACAATCCCCAATGTGAAATACTCCACTGCATAATCGATATAGTACCATGAAAGAGTTGCTGATATATCGTATAAAGCATGGATCATAACTGTCAGCCAAAGATTCCGTGTCCATACTAGAATAATCCCAAACAAGAGCCCCATATTGGCAAAAGTTACAATTGCCCCAATGCGAATCGACCATGGCTGCTCGGTATCAAGCGTATGGTCAATCCCAAAAAGAATGGAGGTGATAAACAATGCTGCCATTAGGAATCCATCTCTTGACCCACTCTCCCAGCGCCGTGGAAACACCTTTTTACAAACCACGAGCAGGAGAATGATATAGGCGAGCCGCCACACTTCTTCCAGGCCAGCCAAGATATCGGTAAATATATCAGAACCAATCAAATCTACTTTTTCAAAAAACGCCCCACTTGGTTCCTTGGAAAAGGCAGAAGGATCTTCCACTCCATCTTCCACTTCAAAGGATTGTGACTCCGTGTAGTCTTGAACATATTGATCATAATCCTTGTTAAAATCTTCAAAGGTGAGACTAGAAAACACATTAACAAACATACTTCCTAGGAAAAAAATCAAAAAGGCTCCCGTGAATTGAAGCATAAGCTGAAGTGGTCTTTTGGGACTTTCCTGTTTCTTTCCTAGTCTCTGATGAAGTTTCCAGCCGATGAAAAACGAGGAAACCATGACAGCATCATATAGTGTGCTGGCCAAAGAACTGTAACGAGTTAGGTAGAGAAGAATTTCCGCACCAAATGTTACAATAAGTAGGGCAATTAGCAATTTTCTAGATATTGGTTTGGTTAAATCTGTTGTCATCCTCATCAATCCCTACCTGAAAAATTTGATGGAGAAAACTTGTTTCCCCTTACCTGCCTAAGAGCTTTACTGCTATAATCCCAAACGCATTCATAAAAAGCAGGAACATGAAGCACGCAATCGTCCACTTCCATTTTCTCGTCACGAAATGATCCCCTCATTTTATCAAAATTATATTAGTAATAATTTAGCATATTGGTAGTTAAATATCACTAAAATAATCATTCTTGTCCTTTTTCTAAAATAAAAAGCTTGATAGAGTCTCAAGTACTCATCAAGCTTTCCTGATTAAAAGAATGAAATAAGTTGTTCAAATAGGATACGAGACATAATCGCAATCGTAATAAATGTTAATACGTAAATTACTAACGTCGCATAAATAACATCTAAGCCTTGTTGACTTTCCTTTTTAAAGCTCGCAATCACTAATGGCGGCACAAGGAAAAGGGTTGTCGAAAAGCCCAAGAAAAGGAATAAAACATACCATTCAATCTTTAAAATTGCCAAAACAAATGCAACTATTAGAATAGCTACCAAACATACTGCCAAAATCATTAACGGAAGATGCTACTCCCTTTAATCCAAAATAAAGCATAAATGGAATAATTAAAGAATATAAAATAATAGTAATGATAGCATTAACAAAGTTTTCTTCTCCGACAGCTTTCGAACTAGCATAAGGCCTTTTCAATACTTCTACAAAGTAGCCAAAGTACATTTTCGAAATTTTCTTGGCACTTTCTAAAT
>NZ_JBALOS010000159.1:0-461 GCF_036962765.1 Neobacillus drentensis | reverse complement strand
GATAGGTTTGTTGGTAGACGAGTTATTTTTCAATTTATCGTTATTAAATAAAAATTTACAATCTAAAAATACGAGTTAGGAGATTGCTAAAATGAGACGTTTGTTTCCGATTGTTGTTTTAGTCGCTGTGATTTTGATATTATCCATAACTAATCCGGGACGTTCTGCCTACATCGAATGGGTTAATCACAAAACGATGGATAAATCTTCAAGCTTAATCGAAAAAGGAGTATTATCTCTAGCAGGGAAATCCATTTTCGATGCAGGAACCACACAGAAGGATTATTTTATTTTTTCGATCTACAAAACCGACTTTTCCGAAGTAGGATTAGGAACAGTCACATCGATTGGCATATTCAATAAATTTATCACGATCTCCAGTGCAGAATAATCGTTGTTCAAAAGCCGGTCTCTTTTGGGACTGGCTTATTTTTTTATAAAAGGCTCTATTAAACTTGCCT
>NZ_JBALOS010000158.1:1002-27301 GCF_036962765.1 Neobacillus drentensis | reverse complement strand
GTCGTAAGTTTCGAGAAGGTTGTAATAAGAGTTGGAACATATGTAGTATGTCCAATACACTATGAGATAAGGAATTGGAATTAGTGCAGTTTCCCCCATTATTTTTCCTAAGGAATTTCCCCATAATCCAAATAGACACACAAATTTCATAATGACTACTGAAAAAGAGTAGGAGCTTCCAAATTTTTATTGAAGATATACTAATAAATACGAAGGAGGAATAAAATTTGATTGAAATGGAACTCACTCCACCGACCTTCTTACTTCAAGTTGAAGCTTTAGAAAGAAGGATAGTAGAAAATCACAGAAAGATGCAGGATATAAAGGCCAAAATTAGAATTTTAAGATATGGATACAATGGAGAAAAAACAATAAAATATTATCTAGAACAAATTCCGGAACACAAGTATCACATTTTTTACGGTCTCCGCCTCCCCATGGGAAATACTTTCTTCCAAATTGACGCTCTTCTACTTTCTCCAAAATTAATAGTAACGCTCGATGCTAAAAATCATTCAGGGAGGTTACGATTCGAAAAAAACCAAATGATTCATGAATATGGAGACATTAGAGAAATTTATGAGAATCCAATAGCCCAAGTAAACCGACACAAAATTTTATTAAGACATTTATTTGACCATAATAAAATACCCTGCATCCCGATTGAAAATTTTGTTGCAGTTTGCAAACCCTCTACTGAAATCATTATCAATCAAGGCTATATAGAGGCCGAAAAGAAAGTCATAAGAGNNAGATAGATGAATTAGAGGAGACGTACAATGAAAAAAGGTTAAATCAGAAGGCGTTAAATCAAGTGATTAATCTTTTAATAAAACTACACACTCCTCAAAAAATTGATATCCTTAACTTTTTTCAAATTGCAGATGACGAACTAATCACAGGAGTGCAATGTCCAAGATGTTTATACATCCCAATGGACTATAAAAGATCGAAATGGATTTGTCCCGAATGCCTTTTATTTTCAAAGGATGCTTATTTAAATGGCATTAACGATTACTTTTTGCTGAAAAAACCATCATTTAGCAACCCAGAAATACGTAAATTTCTTCACTTGCCATCTTCGAGAACAACCACCTCTTTCCTACCAAAACTAAACTTTCCCCATACGGGCACAAAAAGAGGCCGAATCTACCACCAACCACCATTTCCTTTTATATCCAATCATGTTTCCCCTCCAAAAAACAAACACTACTCTTAAACAAAAAAATAGGGGGAACATGGATGAAACGATTATTGTGCGTCCTCTGTATGCTGCTCTTATTCATTCCTCAGAGTACATATGCGGCAGTATCTAATCAGCCGATTCATTGGGGGTTTAAAAAAGGGGTAAATGAGCAGCAAGCAGAAGCAGGACCTGAGCTTGATCAATTAATTGAAAAATACGGAGCTTTTTATAAAAGTGATCCGACTTCTAAGACTTTATACCTTACTTTTGACAACGGATATGAACAAGGGTTTACCCCTCAGGTTCTTGATGTATTAAAAAAAGAAAAAGTACCTGCCACTTTTTTTGTCACGGGCCATTACTTGCTTTCGGCAGGAGATTTAGTGAAGAGGATGGTAAAGGAAGGACATATTGTCGGTAATCATTCCTGGCATCACCCTGATTTGACAGCTGTTAGTGACCAACGTATTCGTGAGGAACTTGAAAAAGTCCGCGTAAAAACAAAGGAACTTACTGGTCAAAAGGAAATGAAATATCTTCGTCCGCCTCGGGGGGTATTTAGTGAGCGAACGATGCAAATTGCGAAAGAAGAGGGCTTCACGCATGTCTTCTGGTCACTCGCTTTCGTCGATTGGCATGTGAATTCGCAAAGAGGCTGGCAATATTCCTACGACAATATCATGAGGCAGGTCCATCCGGGCTGTATACTACTATTACACACTGTCTCAAAGGACAATGCCGATGCCCTGGAAAAAGCAATTCAAGACTTAAAGAAAAAAGGCTATAAGTTTAAAAGCCTTGACGATTTTCCTAAGAAAAAAATGCTAAAACCGAATTTCTGATGAAATTCGGTTTTTCTGAGTGAATCATGCTATAATACGGGGAAAATTAAAATGAAACTATCTATATGAATGTATGGAATACTTTGGAGTGAAATAGATGAAAACTGATCAAAATATAAAAATTGAACTGAATCAAACCTTTCCGCTCACGATCAAACGGTTAGGGATTAATGGGGAAGGCGTCGGTTATTTTAAAAAGCAGGTCGTCTTTGTACCAGGTGCCCTACCGGGTGAAGAAGTTGTTGTAGAGGCGACGAAGATTAACCCGAAATTTGCTGAGGCAAAAATCAAGAAAATCCGCATTAAATCCCCCCATCGTGTACAGCCGCTTTGCCCAGTATATGATCAATGCGGTGGATGTCAATTGCAGCACCTGAAATACGACCAACAACTGAAGGAAAAACGTGATATTATCCTTCAATCACTTGAGCGCCATACCAAATTGGACATCAGCAAACTCGATATCCGCGAAACGATGGGAATGGAAGACCCATGGGGCTATAGAAACAAGAGCAGTTTTCAAGTCAAGGCTATTGATGGCAAGGTACTAGCTGGATTATACGGACTAAATTCTCATCAATTAATTAACATTGACGAATGTGCCGTCCAGCATGCGCAAACAAATGAAGCAACCTCTGCTGTTAAACGGATACTAGAGGAATTAAAAATTCCGATTTATAATGAAAAATCCAGAAAAGGTATTGTTCGTACCATTGTCACGCGTGTCGGCATCCAAACAGGTGAGTTGCAAATCGTCCTCATTACAACGCAAAAAGAATTACCTAAGATAGAGATTATCATTCAGGAAATCCAAAAGCGTCTCCCGAATGTAAAATCCATTGTCCAGAACATCAATGGGCAAAAAACATCCCTTATTTTTGGAGAGGAAACACTTCCGTTAGCGGGTGAAGATTACATCCAAGAAACATTAGGAGACTTACAGTTCGAGCTTTCAGCAAGGACCTTCTTCCAGTTGAATCCTGTTCAGACGGTAAAGCTTTATAATGAAGTGAAAAAAGCAGCAGCTCTGACTGGTCAAGAAAAAGTAGTTGACGCCTATTGTGGAGTAGGGACAATTGGTCTATGGCTCGCTGACCAGGCTGGAGAAGTCCGTGGGATGGACGTCATCACAGAATCGATCGAGGATGCGAAGAAAAACGCAAAACGCCACGGATTTAACAATACAAAATATGTGCCTGGAAAAGCAGAGGAAGTCCTTCCTAAATGGGTCAAAAAGGGTTGGAAGCCCGATGTCATTGTAGTCGATCCACCAAGAACAGGCCTCGATGCGCAGTTAATCCAAACCATCCTTCAGGCAGAGCCCAAAAAGCTCATTTACATCTCATGTAACCCATCGACATTGGCGAAGGACATTCAGACTTTAAGTGCGAAATACGAAATAAAATATATCCAACCTGTGGACATGTTCCCGCATACGGCACATGTGGAGTGCTGTTCACTACTAGTATTGAAGGAATAAAAAGTATTATGTGGCCGTTTGTAAAAAATAACTACCTAGACCCCCGAATAGATTACCGGGGGTTCTTTTTGTGTATATCCCATTTTATTAAACAATTGAAATAATTTGTGTTTTCTAATTGTGCAGTGCTAGTCCTTATACCTGTGACCATTTTAAATTTCATAAAATACTTCTTTTAAAATAGGAGGGGGGAATTAACCTTACCATGTCCTCAATATTTGGTAATCTTTTAGAGAATTATCTCAAATCCGCTGAATTCTGAAATAAAATTTCACGTTTTTGTAATAAATTTTAAAAAATAATTCCATTGACGTAATCCTTTTTACCTGTAGAAATGTCCGTTATGGGACTTATGTGGTATAGACTACTATACACCATTACCTATATGCTTTTGCTATAAGTTGTAAGCGTTGCCAGTATCTTGGTATACATAGGGGAGACCCGCCTACAATTCATTCAATTGTTTAAAGGAGGACGTATGAAAAGAAAAACGTTTATGATTACAGCAGTTTGTACTATGCTACTAGGCACATCAACAGTATTTGCCAACAATGACCTTCCTGATGATCCAACGATTGAAAAGCAAGGAAAACTCACATTCCCATCAAAGAAACCACACCCTGTCTTTACATGGAATTCGACTGTCATCCCTGTTTCGAGCGTACTTCACCCAAGCTCTGCACGAGGAGCCGGAATGGTGGAAGCTCCACTCCAGCAAATCGATCAAATTATGAACCAAGCAATTTCACAAAAATTAATGCCAGGCGCTGTCACATTTGTAGCGAGAGCTGGGAAAATTGTGAAACATGACGCTTATGGCTATTCGGCTCAATACACCGATGGTAAGTTTACCGAAATGGAAAATCCAATTCCTATGGAAAACGACACGATTTTTGACTTGGCGTCTATCAGCAAGATTTTCACTGCTACGGCCGTGATGATTCTTTTTGAAAAAGGATTATTCAATCTTGATGATCCGGTGGCAAAACATATTCCAGAATTTGCTGCAAACGGGAAAGAAAACGTAACGATTCGCCAGTTGTTAACCCACACATCCGGATTTGTCTCCTGGATTCCTTTATATTCAAAAGGGAATTCAAGAGAAGATAGGCTGAAGCTGGTATTAAACCAACCTTTGAAAAATGCACCCGGTACGACTTACGAATACAGTGATTTAAACATGATTACGTTAGGAATGTTAGTTGAGCACCTGTCCGGCCAGCGCCAGGATGAATTCGTCCGGGAGCACATCACAGAACCTTTAGGGATGAAGGATACGATGTACAATCCGCCAGCTTCTTTGAAAAATCGAATTGCTGCGACTGAATACCAGTCAACACCAAATCGTGGTCTCGTCTGGGGAGAAGTTCATGATGAGAATGCTTGGTCATTGGATGGGGTTGCCGGACATGCCGGTGTGTTCTCAACTGCAAATGACCTTGCTAAGCTTGCCCATATTTTTATTAATGAAGGCAAGTATGGTGGCAAAAGAATCCTGAAACCGGAAACGGTACAGTTGCTGCTGCAAAATCAGAACGCCGCATTCCCTGGGAATGACCATGGCCTTGGCTGGGAGCTAGGCCAGGGCTGGTATATGGATGCTTTATCAGAAGGTACATACTCTTTTGGCCATACGGGGTATACAGGAACTTCGATTGTAATAAGCCCGAACAATAAAACAGTAGCGATTTTACTGACCAACCGTGTCCATCCGTCAAGAAATATGGGGTCAATGAATCAAACCCGTCGCTTATTTGCTAGAAATGTAGCTGATTCGATTCCTGTCTCGATTCCTGGTAAGAGTGTTGCTTGGTTTGCAGGGTACGGCGACAAGCTAAACCGAGTAATGGAAGTTGATCTTCAATTATCCAAGGGTACCACACTCACGTTCTCCACATGGCACATGATTGAGAATGTATGGGATATCGGATCCGTAGAGATTTTTAGAGATGGCAGTTGGCACCAGCTTGCTCAATTAACAGGCACAAGCAATGGTTGGGAAAAGAAAGAATTGGATATACCTAGTGATTCGACGAAATTACGGTTTGTCTATCGAACCGATAGTTCTACAAATTCCCGCGGCTGGTATATTCAGAATCCAAAACTTGATTCTGGAGATGCACTTTCTTTTGCAAAAAATGAATGGGAACTAAGGGACTATTAAAAAAGAATAACTTGAGGAGGAGAAACATGCGAAAATTTTTAAAGACATTTATGACCTCGTTTTTAGCACTTGCACTCGTGTTGACAGGGATTCCGTTTTCAGGAGCAACAGCAGCTTCAGGAATCGCGGATTTAGTGATTGATCTCAATGTTCCACAGGTTACAAGGGAAGTAAGGGATAACAAACTTGATTTAAACGCACTTCATGTTTATGAGGATGGCCACTTTATGCTGGCGTCTGAGAACTTAAAATGGAATTCTTCTAATAAGAATGTTGCCTCTATATCTAAAGATGGAGAAGTAACTTTATCTGGTCACAATGGTACAACGTTTATCTCTGTCAGCGATGACAGCAATAGCGACAGAATTTCAATACAATTCAAGGGAAATCAAAACAAAATCCTTGTTGAAAAAGAAAAAGGCGCACGTTATGACCTTATCGGCAATGCCATCGATCACATGTCAATGGAAGAAAAAGTCGGACAAATGCTAATGCCTGACTTTAGAAATTGGAATGGCAAAAATGTCACGGTAATGAACGACGAAATTGCCAACCTTGTAAAGGATTATCATCTTGGTGGTGTGATTTTATTCCGTGAAAATACGGTGACAGCTGATCAAACAACTAAGTTAGTCAGTGCCTATCAAGAATCTGCGGAAAAGTACGGACTGTTAATTTCCATTGACCAAGAAGGTGGAATCGTTACACGTCTGCAAACTGGTACCGACATGCCAGGAAATATGGCACTTGGTGCAACACGCTCTGAAGAAACCGCTGAAAAGGTTGGTAAAGCTATTGGCGAAGAGCTAAACGCCCTTGGGATTAATATGAATTTTGGACCTGTGCTGGATGTAAACAACAATCCAGATAATCCGGTAATCGGTGTTCGTTCTTTCAGTGAGAATCCTGAGTTAGTTGGAAAATTAGGTAATGCTTATATTAAAGGACTTCATGAAACGGGAACAGCTGCAACTGCTAAGCATTTTCCAGGTCATGGTGATACTGCGGTTGATTCCCATGTAGGACTTCCAGCAGTACCTCATGATCTTGATCGTTTGAAGAAAGTAGAATTATATCCATTCCAACAGGCAATGGATGCTGGTATTGATGCGATTATGTCAGCACACGTGACGTTCCCGAAAATTGATGATACAAAAGCAATTTCTAAAAAGGACGGAACAGAAGTCTCTGTACCAGGTACGCTTTCCCACAAGATATTAACGGGTTTAATGCGCGAAGAAATGGGCTTTAAGGGAGTAATCGTTACTGATGCAATGAATATGGGTGCGATTGCTGATCACTTTGGATCCGTTGATGCCGCTATCCGTGCTGTAAAAGCAGGTGCAGATGTCCTATTAATGCCTGTTGGAATCCAAGCGGTGGCAAATGGACTTTATGATTCAGTCAACTCTGGCGATATCTCAGAAGAAAGACTTGAGCAGTCAGTAGAGCGGATATTAACCCTGAAATTAAATAGAAGTATTGTTAAGGCAGAAGTAGAAAAGAGTCTTGATGAAAAGGTTGCGAATGCTATTCAAGTAGTAGGTTCACCTGAACATAAAGCAGTTGAAAAAGAAGCAGCAGAAAAATCAATTACGCTTGTAAAAAATAATGATGTGCTTCCACTTAATGTTTCTCCTGATGATAAGATTGTTGTGGTTGGTGCTTCAACTTTCTCCATGAATCTCCTTGCAGCTGAGGTCCAAAAACACCATCCTGGCGCAATTTATATCAATGCTTCAGGTTCACTTAATGCTACACAATTAGCACAAGTGAAGAATGCGAAATACATCATTGTTGGAACCTACACCTCAAGTGTTGGAGGCAGAGCCAACGATGCTAGTCAAATGGTGATGACAAGACAACTCATCGAGACTGGTGTACCTGTCATTGCTGTTGGGGCTAGAAATCCATATGACGTTATGTCTTATACGGATGTAGATGCCTATCTTGTTCAATTTGGTTTTAGACCAGCGAGCTTTGAAGCAACAGCAAACACAATTTTTGGTGAAAACAATCCAACTGGAAAACTTCCAGTAACAATTTACAACCATGATGGCAGTGTTTTATTTGGATTTGATCATGGGTTAGGATACTAAGTAGGGGATAGATAAAGGGGAATTTAGTTGTGACTGCTTCTAATCGAGTATGGCTATTTTCCCTAAACTTTGATAGATCAAAAGAGGAGGGGTACTTTTGAAAAAATGGCTTACAGGTTTATTGGCTCTCGTTCTACTTCTTTCGACCGTTTCAGCAGCTGTTGCAAAGAAAGATAAAGAGAAGAAGAATGAAAAATTCCGTTTGGGTGTAGAGGTTTTGTTGCAGGATCAAATTGATTTGATTAAAGGTAAACGCGTAGGTTTGATCACCAATCCAACCGGAGTCGATCAGAACGTTACGAGTATCGTAGATTTACTCTTCAATAACCCCGATGTGAACCTGACTGCTCTTTATGGTCCTGAGCATGGTGTTCGAGGAAGTGCACAAGCAGGTCAGTATGTTGAACAATATACGGATGAAAAAACACAACTTCCTGTTTACAGTCTATATGGTAAGACAAAAAAGCCGACACCTGAAATGCTTAGCATTGTCGATGTATTATTATTTGATATCCAAGATGTGGGGACGCGTTTTTACACCTATATTTACACCATGGCACTAGCGATGGAAGCAGCAAAAGAGAACAATATTCCAATTATCGTTCTTGACCGCCCGAATCCAATCAGCGGGACAAAAGTCGAAGGACCTGTGCTCGAGGATAAGTACTCTTCGTTCATCGGTGAATATCCGATCCCTGTTCGCCACGGGATGACCGTCGGGGAATTAGCTAAGCTTTTCAATAGCGAATTTGGTATTGGAGCCGATTTAACGGTAGTGGAAATGGAAGGATGGAAGCGAAACATGTATTACGATGATTCGCCATTAGAATTCGTACTTCCATCACCAAACATGCCAACCTTGGAAACTGCTGTCGTCTACCCAGGGGCTGCCCTCATTGAAGGAACAAATGTTTCGGAGGGACGAGGAACAACAAAGCCATTTGAATTAATTGGAGCACCGTTCATTAATAGCGACAACTTGGCTGCCAAGTTAAACTCTTACAAATTACCTGGTGTCACATTCCGAGCAGCTTCGTTTATACCGAGCTTCTCGAAGCATGCGAATGTTTTAAGCCATGGAATTCAAATTCATGTTACAGACCGAAATGCCTATAAGCCGTTTGAAACTGGATTATATATTGTAAAAACGATCCATGATATGTATCCAAACAATTTCCAATTCAGAGCGCCAAATGCAGCAGGAATCTCCTTCTTTGATAACCTTGTCGGTAATGGTTCGATCCGTGCTGATATTGAAGCTGGCAAATCTATTGAAGAAATAAAAGCTGCATGGCAGGACGATTTAGATGAATTTAACGAGGTTCGTGAGAAATATTTATTATATTAATAGGTGTGAGGGGGCCTTCTTTTTAGGAGGCCTCTTTTTAGTACGATTTATCATCTAAAAATTACTCCTTGAAACTTTCGATTAAAAAATGGACAATAGATACTAGTAGTTGGATTCAACACTTTATTGCAATATTCGCTATATATCTATTAAGTAAGGGGTAGGTTTATGGAAACAGCAAAAAGAATAGGTGTAGAAAATGAACAAGTACGTACCTCGAGGCGGAAGAAATGGATTTTACTTGGGATCCTTGTTCTTTTATTCATTTCTGTGATGTTAAGCATAGCTGTAATAGAAGTTAAAAAAAGTAAATCTAAGCCGTTAGTGTTAATAAATCCAACAGAAAAAAATTTTACTAAAACAAAAACAGTGTCAGGTCGTGTTGTACAAAGTCATGCTGAAACGATTTATTTAAATGTAACAAAAGGATCTGTACAGGAAATTTTTGTAAAAGAAGGAGAAACTGTTACAAAAGGACAAAAGCTCTTTTCTTATGAAGGCTCAACAGTCGCGGCTGAGCTAGGACAAGCAGAAGTAAATAAAAAGCTAGCAGAAACAAGTGTTACTCAGATGAAAGAGCAAATCACTTCATTAGAGCAGGATATACGAGAAGCTGAGTCAACCTCTACAACTGATACAACTAATACAACTGATACAACTAATACAACTAATACAACTGATACAACCAATACAACCAATACAACTGATGCAGTTGATACAGCTAACATAGCTACTAAAGCTATCACGATCCAGTCACTTCAAGCTGAACTAAATAAAGCAAAAGCTGAGCTCCGTGCAGCAGAACTAAAAGTAGAAAAATATACGTTGCAGGCAGAAAAGCTAAAATCTGAGCTCGAAACATTAACTGTCATCAGCAACACTGCAGGTGTAATATCAAACCTGAACCAAAATGTAGGTCAAGGTTTTCGAGCAAAAGAAAATCAGCAACTAGCAATCATGCAAATCGCTTCAAATGATCCGTTTCAAATTGAAGGAAAGCTAACAGAAGCAGAAAAAGCAAAAATTACATCAGGCCAATCTATTACAGTAACTTCTAAAGTAGTAGCCAATAAGAAATGGAAAGGGAAAATTTCAGAGGTTAGTGATTATCCTACATATAAAACAACTGCAAATAAGGATAAAGATACACAACAAGAAACTATTCCATCCTATTCCTTTAAAGCAAGTCTAGATTCACAAAAGGGCCTATATCCTGGCTACAATACCATGCTAGACGTAGTAGTGCAGTCAAAGCAGTTGCTAGCAGTTCCTGAAACGAGCATCATGGGCTTTGGAAAATCGACCTATGTATATGTACAAAAAAAAGGAAAGATTCAGAAACAAAAGGTAGAAACTGGTCAAAAAGGAGGCAAATGGGTTGCCATACTTAAGGGGTTAAAGGAAGAAGACAAATTAGAAGAAAATCCATCCTGGATTGTTCGTCTTGGTACATCTCTTTTTGATTAGTATTTCACAGGTATATTATGGTAGTGATTAGATTCAAAAAGAAGGAAATGTGGGAGAAGCTTTCTGTTATTCTTTCACTAACGGATGACTTTCGTGCACCAGTAAGCTGATATTGTTGTTGAGTAAATGTAGTAATATGTAATGCAAAAAGGATAGATAGAGCATATTATTCTGCTCATCTATCCTTTTTATTTCTGGCTTTAAAATGTGTGAATATTAAAAAGAAAAAAATGAGGGGCAATCCTTTAAAGTTTTAAGTTCCAATTTCCCCTTGAACAACAACCTGTTTCGCCGTCTGCTTTTGCTTCTTATTTACGAGATAGATACTGGCAACAATCAGTATAATTCCTAAAAATAAGAGTTTTGTAAAGGGTTCATTCAAAAATACGGTCCCTATGACAACTGCGAGCATTGGAACTAAGAATGTAAATGTTGCCACAACACTCGCATCCCCTGTTTTCACAAGTATGACGTAGAGAATCCATGATAGCGCAATTCCCAGAATCGTACCAAATGAAAGACCCCATAAAAACGTGTCATTCCAAACAATACTAGTCCACTTTTCAGACGAAAGTCCGGCAATCATTAGAACAAATCCCCCAATTAAACACTGGAAAGCTACCATCCAAAGCGAATCAACCGAGTGAGCATTTTTTTTGGTGTAAACTGTACCTAATGCCCAGGACAGTGCTGATAATAATCCGAAAATAATCCCTAAAATGGAAACATGGCCTGAAAATCCTTCTGCGCTGACAGAAATGACTCCAAGAAAACCTAGAATAAGTCCGAGTACTTTAGTTATGGTCATCGATTCACCTAACCATAGCCAAGCAAGAAGGCCTACTAAAATAGGTTGAAAATAGACAATTACAGAGAATAAACCAGATGGTACTAATTTAAGCCCCTCGGTTTGCAACCCATAGAACAAAGCAATATTTAAAGTGCCGGTAACGACATATATTTTCCAATTCTTTCGCCATTGAATGCGGGCACGTGTTTTCCAAATGATTGCACCTAGGAGCACGCCGCCCAACAAACACCTCATCCCTGCAAAAAGCAAAGGAGGTGTAAATACCAATGCAAGCTTATAAATTGGCCAGGAAACACCCCAAATGATGATTAAACCTGCCATCATTAATAACCATTTTAAATTCATAATCTTTTCTCCCTCAGTTTAATTGAACTAAATGACTGGCGCATAGACTGTAGACGTATAGAGCCCCATCTCCCATATCTTATAAAACCATAACTTTCATAGAATACGCCCCTTCGTAAAATATTTCAATTAAGAAATCCCGGCTAAAATTTACCTTGACTGTTAGAATCACATGACGGCAGGATAACCTTCCATAATTTCAACTCACCAGCAGCACCTCATGGGTTGACACATACACTCTGGACATGTAGAGTGCTGTTCAGCACTTGTCTTAAAGAAATAAATAACAAATATGGCCGTGTGTTTACAAGAAATCTCCCTGCATAGCAGAGAGATTTTTTTATAGAATGAACAATTGGATATTGAATTTATAGCAGATATAACGGAAACAAAGCGCTTTTGGACAGAGATTATGAGGAATGGAAATGGAGATATGAAGGACAGATTGAAGGCGAATGTATTTATTGCCAAAACGAATGGTGTCTTTGTTGAGAAAAAGGAATTGCAGGATGCTTTCAATAATAAAATCGAATTTGATTTTGTTGATCCCTCATTGGATGAGAATTAATTAATGAGTTTAAAGCCTAGAATTATCTCTAGGCTTTTTAAGTTGCTAAAGGGGCAGATTAGTTTGCTTAGGAATATTAAAAAATTTTGGTCGAGATCTCCTTAGGTCCTTATACCCTCCTTTTGGGTGGTGTCCGATAGAATTTACAATAATGATTGCAGCAAACATTAGTATTAGCTTTTTCAATTTAGACTTCTTCTTTCTGGTCAGTAATTTTATTAGTTTACTCGCATATCTGTTTTAATTCAATACTTAAAGATGTGGGAAAATTATCAAAAACACCTTTCAAAATCAGAATATTTACTCTCGTTGTCAATACTGGCAGCCTATGATCCTTACAGGGCTGACGAGTTTAGATGAATTACTTTAAAAGTACGCTAAAGTACTCAATTTTCAATTGCATCATAGGATTTCCAACCCTAACCATTTTACAAAAGTACCTTTGGGATTCCATTTTTTTTGGAATGGGGATACGCAATACCAATGTTTTTCTCCAGCTTTTCATTCATTTTTAAAATGAAAAAGTCTAAATTCATAAAACTTGAGTATTATCATAATAAGATAAGGAGGCGATCTGTTGAAAACAATAGGAATCTTGGGTGTAGGTCAAGCAGGTGGTAATTTAGCTGAGATAGCAACAACCTTGGGCTTTCAAACAGCCTTGATCAACACTAACCAACGTGATGGGGCAGTAAACACGAGGGTGGAAAAGAAGTATTTTGTCCCTGGATATAATGGTGCTGGTCAAGATAGATCCATAGGATTAAGAGCTGTTAATGAACATTATCGAGAGATGATTGACTTTGTAAAAGGGGCCTTTAAGAACATAAGGCTGTTATTGGTGGCCTTCTCTACTGACGGTGGTACTGGATCAGGTATGAGCCCTCTATTAATTGAGCTGTTATTAGACCAGTTGCCTGGCATCGACATTGGTGCTATTGCTATTTTACCTGAACGAAACGTGTTAGCAGGAAACCGAATCAATGCTTCTGAATGTATTGAAGAGATTTCCAAAATTGAAGCTATTTCTTCTGTATTCCTTGTAGACAATGATCAGATGCGCAAGATTAACCCACAATCCAGCAAACATCAGATCTACCTTTCTTCTAATCTTCAAGTCATGGAGGCAATTAACAAGATACTGCAAGTAACGCAAAAGAGTTCTTTTTATGGTAACTTTGATGAGATGGACCTACTGAATATTCTTAACACAAGAGGAGTAACGTTAATATCATCAGCTACGATCACAGACGCTAAGACAACGTCTGACGCATCTAATGAAATCCACCAATCTTGGGTTCACTCCATATTCTGTCCTGTTGAATCAACCGGCGTAATTCGAGCTGGTATAATCTATGAAGGACCAGAGAATATGTCTAAGCTAATTAATGTACCATCTATCTTTGAAGTGATTGGAGAACCTTTACAATTATTCGAAGGGACATATTTCTCAGAAACCGATCCTACTATAACAACAATTCTAGCGGGCTTATCCTTCCCTGCCCGACGACTGCTATCACTAGAGGAATCCCTTGAAAAGAACAAAGATCGTTTACAAGGCCTAGTCGTAAAGGAAGGTAGTCAAAGGTATGAGTCTCGAGTATCCTGGGCATCCAACCTAAAAGCTAAAAAACCTGAGAAACAGGCAGGATCAGTAACATCCAAGTTATCTAAGAACCAGAAATAGGGACGCTCGTGCTGTGGTATTCACAAAGTGAAGAATAGCAAAAGTAAACACACTGGAAGTTAAATTTCAGTGTGTTTTTCATTCGTGGAAAATTTTCTTATCAACAACTACCATTTTTTATCTTGAATGTTAAAAGGTCTTTTTCAGCTAACGGGGAGGGGGAAGTTTATTAATCGTTTTTTTCGCTTTATCGATTTTACGGTTTTAACTAGGAGTTATTAGATCCCATCTTACTTGAGTACATCTAGGTAAAGACTGTAAATAGAGGGCTGTTTATGGCTTTAGTGACGCGGAGGTCCAGCATAGGATCAATTGAAGTTAACTGGCGCCAGCAGAAGAGTATAATGAAGATAACACCGCCAATTAACCAAGATAACACCGCCGGGCTTCCCCATCCGTTTGTACCCGCACTGCTAAACCCATAAAGCATACCTCCGAACCCAATGGTAGAGAGAAATACACCAATTATGTCAACTTTTGCACTGGAAGTTTCTGAAACGTTAACGAGGTATTTTATCGACAAAGCAATCACGATGGCCACCAGTGGGACCATTCCGATAAAGATCCATCGCCATGAGAAATGTTCGATAATGATTCCTGCCAATGTAGGCCCGATTGCCGGTGCGAATATCATCACAAGCCCGATCAATCCCATGGCAGTTCCACGGCCTTCCACAGGAAACACAACGAGTACTACCATCATTAACAGAGGCATAATAATACCGGCTCCTGCGGCTTGAATCAGTCGCCCTGTTAATAAATAACCGAAGTTTGGTGCAATGGCGTTTATGAAAGTACCCACTAACAATAGAATCATTGAGCTAATGAAAAGTTGCCGAGTGCTAAAACGTTTCATTAAAAAGGCAGTCACCGGAATTAAAATGCCATTCACTAACATAAAGCCCGTTGACAGCCATTGAATGGTTGTTGCCGAAACCTCAAATTGCTTCATCAAATCTGGTAAAGCAACATTTAATATCGTCTGATTCAGAACGGATAGAAATGAGCCTAATAGTAAGACAAATAGAAGAAGCCCTTTTTTTACTTGTTGATTAGATTGATCCATAGTCTATTACACGTTCCTTTCATAATGGTATATCTAATTGACAATGAGTTGTTTAATTGATAATGTGTCAATAAAGTAAATCCTACCATGATAATATTGTAAATATCCATTTGCATTTTTACGATAAATGTTGACTACTAGACGATTTATTGAATATGTGTCGAAAAAATACTAAATGATTGACGAAGGGTGGATATGATGTCTAACACCAAGAAGATAAAGGTGGATCCTCGAATTAAACGTACAAAAAGAATGTTTAAAGATGCACTCATATCATTGATTCAGGAAACCGACGATAAAAGCAAATTGACAGTTCAAACAATTGCGGATCGAGCTGAATTAAACCGTGCGACTTTCTACTTACATTATCAGGATATTGATGATTTAATGGAGCAAATGACCAAGGAAATTCTTGAAGAGTTGACAAGGACGATGAAATCTACCTCCGAGATGGATAATCAGTCCATTATCAAAGAAAACACAGCACCTAAGAGTCGTCTTGTCTCATTTCTAGAGCATTTTTATCAAAATGCTGGGCTCTACAATGTGATGCTCGAGAACAAGGATTTTCGCAAAAGAGTATTTAGTATACTATTAGATATCGTTACTTTTTGGGCTGATGATAGAAAAGCGAGGGGGCGGTCATTTCAGGTGCCCAATGAGATCATTGCTTCATCGACACTTGGCATCGTATCATGGTGGTTACAAGAAGGGACACTTTATAGTCCAAGCTACTTAGCAAATCAGATTGTTCTGATGTACAATTAAAACTTCCTTCATAATACAAGGAATTTCTTTTGGCGGACCAAATCTAATTTTATTGCGTTATAATTTATCTAATGTCATATAAAGGTGATTAGATGATACATAATTATTTAGGTCAAACCATTAGTTTTGAGATCGTTTATAAAAAGCGTACATCGATGGGCATTACTATAGATGTCTATGGTAATGTGGAAGTCCAAGCTCCAAAAGGGACATCCGATGAACATGTTCTTCTATTAATGGAGGAAAAATGGGATTGGGTCCAGAAAAAATCCAATGAAATGAAGGATAGATTTCTTGGGAAAAAGGTGAAGGTCTATGATCATGGTGAGATCTTTCTTTATTTAGGAAACGAATATCCCATTCAGGTTTTACAAGATATAACTATCAAGCAAGACTATGTAGTCTTTGAAGCGGATAAGTTAAATATATATGTGAAACAACTTGAGGATGAAAAAATAATGCAAGCATTAAAACGGTTTTATTATCAGCAATGTAAAGCGTTAGTAGAGAGGAGTACTCGTTCCTATCAAAAACATTTTAAAATTAAACCACGGTCTATACGTATTTCAGATAATAACAGCAACTGGGGAACTTGTGATTCCAGGCAGCAGTTAACCTTCAATTGGAAGCTGGCGATGGCACCACAGAGGGTGATCGACTATGTAGTCGTTCACGAAATGTGCCACATGGTCCATCTGAATCATGATCGTTCCTTTTGGCGCCTTGTTGGTAAAATACTACCCGATTATGAGGAGAGAGAGAACTGGTTAGCTTTATCTAGTTGGAAAATGACAGTATAAAATGGAGCATCAATTTAAAGGAGATTTATAGATGGATAATAATGATATATTAATTCGATTGAGATATGCACTAGAAATAAAAAATAAAGAAATGGCAGAAATATTTAACCTAGGAGGCGTCGAAGTGACGGTCCCTGAGGTGATAAAGATTCTAACAAAATCAGATGATGACGCTGAATTTGAAGATCAAATAAAGTGTAATAACAGTATGTTAGACTCATTTTTAAATGGCTTTATTATTTTTAAAAGAGGGAAACAAGAACCCAAACCAGGACAGTCGGATACACCAGAACCGGCATTAAAGAAAAGTGTCAATGTTAATAATCTCTTGTTGAAGAAAGTAAAAATAGCGCTGGCATTAAACACTGAGGATATGCTGGAGATATTCGAAATAGCAGGAATAAAGGTAACAAAAGGAGAACTAGGTGCTTTATTAAGGAAAGAAGGGCATAAAAATTATAAAGAGTGCGGGGATAAATTTGCGAGGAATTTCTTAAAAGGATTAGCATTAAAATATAGGGAATCTTAATGACAATAAATGAAAAACTGAGAAAAAAGAAAAGGGGGATACGATGGCAACAGAAAGAAAAGAAATAGACTGGAACTTTGATAACAGTTATGCCCGTCTGCCTGACTCATTTTTTACCAGCACTGACCCAACCCCGGTCCTCTCACCCAAGTTGATTATTTTTAATAATCCGCTGGCAGCCTCCTTAGGTTTGAATGACCAGGAACTCGACAGTGAATATGGAACGGCTGTGTTTGCTGGCAACCAGATCCCTGATGGGGCAAAGCCTCTAGCCCAAGCTTATGCTGGGCATCAATTTGGACATTTTACGAAATTAGGAGATGGCCGGGCCATTTTGCTTGGAGAACAAATCACTCCAAAAGGGGAACGATTTGATATTCAACTCAAGGGTCCAGGTAGAACGCCGTACTCCCGCGGAGGTGATGGCCGCGCGGCGCTTGGACCGATGCTGCGCGAATACATCATCAGCGAAGCCATGCATGCACTTGGGATCCCAACCACCCGTAGTTTAGCAGTTGTGACAACAGGAGAGGTTGTTCTCCGCGAAACTGCTCTTCCTGGTGCAATTTTGACCCGTGTGGCTGCCAGTCATCTGCGCGTTGGTACCTTTCAATATGTTGCTAAATGGGGCACGATTGAAGAACTTAAGGATCTGGCTGATTATACACTCAAGCGTCATTATCCAGACGTTGACATGGATGAGAATCGCTATCTTGCGCTGCTTCAGGAAGTGATTAAACGTCAGGCTGCACTAGTTGCCAAGTGGCAACTAGTAGGATTTATCCATGGTGTAATGAATACAGACAACATGACGATTAGTGGAGAAACGATCGATTATGGTCCGTGTGCCTTTATGGATACTTATGACCCAGCAATAGTATTCAGTTCTATTGACAGGGAAGGCCGCTATGCTTATGGCAATCAGCCTTATATTGCTGGATGGAATCTGGCGCGTTTTGCTGAAACCCTTTTGCCGCTATTGGATGATAATCAGGAACAGGCTGTCAAACTGGCACAGGATGAGATTTCACAATATATGGGGTTGTATCAAAGCAATTGGCTCGCGGGAATGAGAGCCAAACTGGGGCTTTTTAACGAAGAGAAGCAGGATGAATTGCTTGTAGAAGATCTTCTTAATCTGATGAAGAAATATCAGGCAGACTATACCAATACCTTCCGTGACTTAACATTTGAAAAACCCGAGGATACAGTCTTAATGGCAGCCCCGGAATTTAAGGTGTGGTATGAGCAATGGCAAGCGCGGTTAGGTAGACAAACGGAATCGAAAGCCAGCTCACAGCAGTTAATGCAAAGCAGTAATCCAGCGGTCATTCCTCGGAATCACCGGGTGGAGGCGGCCTTAGATGCTGCCGTGAATCAAGAAGACTACAGCGTAATGGAGCGGCTGCTTGATGTACTTTCAAACCCATATGCCCATTCATTTGAACAGACTGAATACTGTACACTTCCTGAGCTATCAACCTTGCCTTACCGTACCTATTGTGGTACATAACATTAAAGCAAGCGTATGAGGGTTAGAGGAATTTTTTTCTCTAAATAATAGGGAGTAGGCTTGACTTAATAAACAAATGGGGATGGGTTCGTGTTTACATTAACTGAAAATGCAAAATCAGAACTACAAAATAGGTTGAAATTTGAACACTCAAAACAATTTATTCGGCTGCAAATGCGTAAAAGTTGCTTTATGAAAGTGAGATTGAGATTCGAAGATTCTATTCAGCCTAATGATTATCAAATTAAAATGAACAATCTGCATTTCATCATTGACAATGGTGAGTGCCATTATTTTAATGATAAAACATTAGATTTTATCCCCGATATAACGGGGTTTAAACAATTTGAGATTATTTAAGAAGAGTCTGATTTCTATAGGAAATCAGGCTTTTTTTTGGATATTTCCTAAGCTAAATAAAAACAAATAGATAAACCGCCTAAATTATTGACAGAATAATGAACCAGAGTTACTATTAGATTATTAATTGTATTTACGAACGTCATTCGATAATATCGAACGTAAGGAGGATGGTTGTGTCAGATCGTTTAATTCAGTCTGTTGAAAGAGCTGCAGATATCCTTGAATTATTTTTAGTTACTAAACCAGAACTAAGTATTAAGGAGATTAGTGAGCATCTAAATTTATCAAAAAGTACAGCCCACGGTATTATCAAAACCCTTGAACATAGAGGGTATCTTCAACAAAATCAAGAGGATTTGAAATATATGCCTGGGATCAAGCTTTTTGAACTTGGCAATTTTTTCGGAAAACATCTCGATATTGGGAAAATTGCAAGACCTATTATAAGAGAGTTAGTTGATGAACTAAATGAAACCGTTCACTTAGTTTCGTTACAACGTGATGAACTTGTTTACATTGAGAAGGTAGAAGGACATAGTGCCCTTACCATTTATTCTCATATTGGAAAAAGAGCGCCTTTTCATAGTACAGGAGTAGGGAAGGCAATCCTTGCACACATAAATGAAAATGAGGCAAATAGAATCTTATCCTCAATCAATTTGGAATCGTTCACAAAATTCACGATGACAAATATTGAGGAGATTAAAGAACAACTACATTCCATCCGAGAGTTAGGCTATGCGGTCGACGATGAGGAAATTGAGTTAGGGCTGAAATGTATAGCTGCCCCCATTTTTAATCATCAAGGAAATGTAATCGCTTCAATAAGCTGTGCTGCACCTAAAATGAGGCTTGATGAAAATCGGCTTCCTCAGGTAATAGCAGGAATTAAAAGAGCAGCAGCAGAGATTTCAAGTGGTTTAGGCTACAAAGGTAAAAGCACCTTATAGATAACTAGAGAGAAAATAAATAAAACCATAAATTTTAGGAGGAGAATTATCTTGTCAAAAGTAAAAGTTGCCGTTCTTGGCTCAGGGAACATTGGTACAGATTTAATGATCAAACTTGGTAGGTCGGAAATTTTAGAATTAACTGCTGTTATTGGGATTGACCCGCAATCAGATGGATTACGCCGGGCAAGAGAATTAGGGTATGCAGGGGTTGATACAGGAATCGATGGTTTCCTTGCAGACCCATCGTTAAAAGCTGACATCGTTTTTGATGCAACTTCAGCCAAAGCACATCTTTATAATGCAAAGGTGTTAAAAGAAGCAGGAATAAAAGTAATTGATATGACTCCTGCCGCAGTAGGCCCATATGTATGCGCTGCCGTTAATATTGATGAACATTTAGAAAATGATAATATCAATTTGATTACCTGTGGTGGTCAGGCGACAATTCCAATGGTCCATGCAGTAAACCGAGTTGCACCAGTAGAATATGCAGAAATCGTGGCTACGATTGCGAGCTTGAGTGCAGGACCTGGAACACGTGCAAATATCGATGAATTTACGGAAACAACTTCACGTGCGATTGAGGAGGTTGGCGGTGCTAAAAGAGGAAAAGCGATTATTATCTTAAACCCTGCAGAACCTCCGATTATCATGCGGGATACCGTTTATACACTTGTAGAAGAAGGAACGATGGACGAAGAAGCCATTAGAAAATCGATTGAGGAAATGGTTAGAGTGGTTCAATCTTATGTTCCAGGTTATCGCGTTCGTACCGAACCTATTTTCGATGGAAATAAAGTAACCATTTTCCTTGAGGTAGAAGGTGCTGGAGATTACCTGCCTAAATACGCAGGAAACCTAGATATTATGACATCTGCCGGAGTTAAAATTGCCGAAGCGTTTGCTAAAAAACTATTAACGAAAGAAACAGTTTAAGCTGTAGAAGGGGGAAATTACAATGACAAATGAACGAGATATTCTTATCACAGAGGTAGCCTTACGCGATGGAAGCCATGCCATCAACCATCAATTTACAGTTGATCAAGTACTTAAAGTAGCAAAAGCTTTAAATGATGCAAATGTTCCTTTTATTGAAGTATCTCATGGAGATGGTTTAGCAGGATCCTCCTTACAATATGGACTTTCACGTACAAATGAAATGGAATTAATTGAAGCAGCAGTTTCTGTTGCAGATCAATCAAAGATTGCTGTGCTGCTCTTGCCTGGTATCGGTACTTTACATGAATTGAAGGAAGCAGCGAATTTAGGTGCTAAAATGGCACGTATTGCCACACATGTTACGGAAGCCGATGTCGCTCCACAACACATTGCCTATGCTAAAGAATTAGGGATGGAAACTGTAGGATTCTTAATGATGAACCATATGGCACCTGTTAATAAATTAGTAGAACAGGCAAAGCTAATGGAAAGCTATGGAGCAGACACGGTATATGTGGTTGACTCTGCAGGTTACTTACTCCCTGACCAAGTTCGCGAACGGATTCGGGCACTTAAACAATCTATCGGTGTTAATGTTGGTTTTCATGGTCATAACAATCTATCACTTGCCATGGCCAATACACTTGCTGCCATTGAAGAAGGAGCAACACGAATCGATGGTAGTGTTCGTTGTCTAGGTGCTGGTGCAGGTAATACACAAACAGAAGTACTAGTCGCAGTTTGTGAACGAATGGGAATTAAAACTGGGATAGAGTTATATAAAATGATGGACTTAGCCGAAGATATTGTGGCACCTCTTTTACAAGTTCCACAAGAAATCACAAAAGATAGCTTAACATTGGGATATGCCGGTGTTTACTCTAGCTTTGCGCTTCATGCAAAACGTGCTGCTACAAAATTTGGTGTAGATTCACGAGATATCTTAATAGAATTAGGTAAGCGTAAAGTGGTCGGTGGTCAAGAGGATATGATTGTTGAAGTTGCGGCAGAAATTGCTAAAAACAAATCAAAAATAGTTTTAGCCTAAAATATTCAACCGCTAGTAGATTGATAGAGTTAAAGAAAGATGGGACTATTTTGTTCCCTCTTCCTTTAACTGTCTTATTTGCAAAGATTAATTTATATTTATACAGCTGGTGTAAGCGTTTTAACCTATTAAGAAGAGTGAGACCGTCTTATTTTCATCTTAGCAGGAATTTACATCTTAGGGATTAGAGGAGAAATTTTTATGGAATTAGTTATTATATTATTAGCACTCGGTATGTTAATGTTTATTGCATACCGGGGATTTTCCGTTATTATGTTTGCACCATTATGTGCATTATTTGCCGTATTATTAACAAACCCAGATTGGGTTCTCCCGTTTTTCTCTAATGTGTTTATGGGAAAAATGGTTGAATATATTAAACTTTACTTTCCTATTTTCTTGTTAGGAGCTATTTTTGGTAAAGTTGTTGAAATGTCAGGATTAGCTCGTTCGATAGCTACTACCCTTATACAGTTAGTTGGACGTAAACGTGCGATGTTAGTTATTGTTTTATTGTGTGCCATTCTAACTTATAGTGGCATAAGTTTAGTGGTTGTTGCTTTTGCGGTTTATCCATTTGCAGCTAACTTATTCAGACAGTCTAATATTCCTAAACGTTTAATTCCTGGTACGATCGCTCTTGGATCCTTTACCTTTACAATGGATTCACTACCTGGATCACCTCAGGTGCAAAATGTTATCCCAACAACTTTTTTCAAAACAAACCTTTATGCAGCCCCAACTCTTGGGATTATCGGAGCTATTTTTATCTTCATATTCGGAATGTTATATTTAAATTCACGTCGCAAAAAAGCAGAAAAAGCAGGAGAGGGTTACGACTGCTTCGGTACAATAAAAGAAAAACAAATCGAAATGGACTTGGACCAAACAGAAAGTATTGGTCGAAAAATCTTGGCTTTTGTTCCCGTTGTCCTTGTTGGTGTATTAAATAAAGTGTTAACCACGTTGATTCCAAAATGGTATCCTAACGGATTTGACTTTTCTAAGATTGACTTGAATTTTCCAAACATTGAAACTTCTCAAGTTGTCGGTATTTGGTCTGTTGAAATTGCCCTTATTTTTGGTATTCTTACTACAATCTTGTACAATCGGAAACCAATTGTGATGAACTTTAAAGATGGCATGAGTGTTGGTATTGCGGGTGCATTATTAGCCATCATGAACTCTGCAACAGAATATGGTTTTGGAGCAGTTATTTCAAACCTGCCTGGTTTCACAATTGCGAGAGATGGGATTGCTAAATTATTTACGAATCCATTATTAAATGGAGCGGTTACAACAAATGTTCTTTCGGCTATCTCTGGATCTGCTTCAGCGGGTATAGCCATTTCCCTTGGAATTATGGCAGATAAATATATTGAACTAGCAACTCAATTCGGTATTCCGCTCGAAGTTATGCACCGAGTTATTTCCATGGCATCAGGTGGTATGGATACACTGCCACATAACGGAGCCGTAATTACCTTACTAGCAATTACAGGATTAACGCATAAGCAATCCTATCGCGATATTTTCGCTGTTACCATTATTAAAACCATCGCGGCTTTCTTTATCATTGGTGTATACTTGGTGACAGGTCTTGTTTAAGATTACAATGATGATTGAATATAAATGGTAATCTCCTAGTTGGACGAACCATTTAAAATATTTGACCGGAAAACCTGATTGCAATGGGGCAATCAGGTTTTTGTTACTGGCATTTATTAATAATGATATTAATAGAGGGATAGCTACTAGGAATTTCTTTTACTTAAGTTAATATTTACCTATACTCTAAGATTGCCAAATATTCCAGTAAGTTCAGAATATACTATATAGATTGTTATATATGTATTAACCATTTTACTGGTACTTTTGGGGGAGTAATATGAAAAAATACAGCTTTCTAGGGCCTTTGCTGGCTGTGGTATTTCCTTATTTTGTTTTCGAAGTCTTTCATTCAGGTTTATTTAAGGATTGGGTTATCAGTATGCCGAAAGGGCACTTTTATATGGTTAGCCTTGTGTCGATACTGGCAAGTATTTTCGCGATTGCGGTAGGGGTTGCTGGTAGAAGAATCCGGAATATTAAAATTAGTTTTCTCTCCTTATCATTTTTATCGCTCGGTATAATGTTTTCAATCCATGGACTTTCAACTCCACATTTCATCCTTGGCATCAGCGATCTGCCTGGGATTGCGGCCCAATTAAGCATGATATTGGCAACGTTTTGGATATATTTATCATCCATTCCTTCTGACAACCCGATTGTTGAATTTTTTACAAGAGTGCAGGGGTACCTAGTTCCCGTATGGACGGTTGCCTTAAGTGTTGTTTGTCTAATGTTAATGATGAACGATCATATTGTTCATTTTCTTCCGCTAAATTCTAAGCCTTTAAATATCATTTTGACCTGTGTAACCCTATTGTTAAATGGTGTAACAATTTATCGCTATTATCAATCCTACAGGTTTACACGATTTCCATTACAGCTTGCAATTGTATACAGCTCAGGCTGGTTATTGGTCTCGCAGCTGATTATGGTCAGAGGGGTGTTATGGAGTTTTAGTTGGTGGATATATCATTTTTTATTACTAGCCGCCATGATTGTCATGATGATTGGATTAGTTAAGCAGTATGCGGTTAAAGGGACATTATCAGAATCAATCCGGTCCTTGTTTACGAACGATCCTATTGAGCGAATAACAAATAGTATCGGCCCAAGTGTCAAAGCTCTGGTAACCGCAACTGACAAGAAAGACGCTTATACAGCTGGACATACCTTCAGGGTAACGATGTATGCGCTAAAACTTGCTGAAGAACTACATCTGAACCCTGAACAACAACGTGCCATTGTTCAAGGGGGACTCGTTCATGATGTTGGGAAAATCAGTGTCCCAGATCCAATCCTTAATAAACCAGGAAAACTCTCGCCTGATGAAAGGAGGCTGATCGAAAGGCATCCTATCGATGGGTATGAAATGTGCAGAGGACTTGGGTTTATGAAGGAAGAGTTAGGCATTATCCGTTCACACCATGAAAAATGGGATGGAAGCGGGTATCCGGACAAATTAAAAGGGAAAAACATCCCATACTTCGCGAGAATAATGGCGGTTGTGGACGTATATGATGCGCTGACTTCAGAACGTTCTTACCGTAAGGCATGGGAGCATGCTGAAGCCATGAAGTTCATCACAGACAACAAAGGAAGCCATTTTGACCCTGAATGTGTCCACGCATGGGAGCAGCTCTGTATCCGAAATCCATCAGTCTATCAATATCCAGCCCATACTTTTAAAGACCAACCGACCATTAGGAAAATATCTTCGATTTATTAAAATTAATACAAAAAACAACACTGAACAAATGAGTGTTGTTTTTTATTAGTGACTTAGTTAATAATATTGTTCTCGTTTTTCAACTTACTATGCAAATGATTCAATCGCTCCATTAACTGTTCATATTCCTCGAGTTCGATATGACAGGATTGAATTTTTTTACTTATCGTTTTTGTAATCGCCTGTTTTTCTTCCAATGCTTTCGTTTCTAAATGGATATAGACTCTTCGTTCATCAGCCTTTGAACGTTCTTTTCTTAGCCATCCATTTGCTTCCATTCTTGTCAGCATTGGAGTCAATGTTCCAGTACCTAAGCTCAATTTTTCCCCTAAGTCTTTAACTGTAACACCATCTTTTTCCCATAATGCTAGTAGAACCAAGTACTGGGGATAGGTTAAGCAGTATGGTTGAAGCGCACTAGTATATAACTTATTGAATTCACTTGCTGTTTCATAAACGGCAAAGCAAAGTTGATTTTTTAATAACGTAAAGTCTTCCAAGATGATCACCTTACTTTAAATAATTATGACAATAATCTTTTTATATCTTTCTCCATTCTGCTTGGTTCAGTTGTAGGTGCATAGCGTTCGATCACCTGACCATTTTGGTCGACTAGGAATTTTGTGAAATTCCATTTGATATTTTTGGTAAGTGCTCCTGGTTTTTGGTTTTTTAAATAAGTAAATAAAGGATCGGCATTAGTGCCATTTACATCGATTTTCGCAAATATTGGAAAGCTTACCCCATAGTTTAATTGGCAAAACTGAGTGGTTTCTTCAATATTGGCGAATTCTTGATTGTTGAATTGATCACAAGGGAAGCCTAAAATCTCTAGTCCTTGCTCATTGTATTTTTCGTATAATTCCTGAAGTCCTTTAAATTGGGGTGTCAAACCGCATTTACTGGCAGTATTCACAATAAGTAATGGCTTACCCTCGTAATCCAATAATGTTTTCTTCTGACCATTCGTCATTTTTACGTTAAAG
>NZ_JBALOS010000158.1:0-988 GCF_036962765.1 Neobacillus drentensis | reverse complement strand
GATGTATATGATTAAAAATTAAATCGTCTACGATTTAATCTTACACGATTTAATTAGTTATGGAAAGTTTGATGAACTGATTTCCCAGTTGGATATATAGAAAAGGAAAAGAGAACGATAAAGGAGAAAAGGAGGTTTTCAAGATGGGTTTCAATTTGTTTAATGGTAAAAATGAAGAAAAGGAAATACTTAAAGACGTTCTTGAGGATGCAATTGAAACAGAAGAGAATTTAATGAGGACATATCTTATTACTGCAGAGCGAATTCACGATGATAGTGAACTTAAGGAACGGCTTGAAAACTTTGCGGAAGGAAATGCGAAACGAACTAAGCAGCTGATTGATGAACTCAATGAAAACAGGGATTAGTAAAAATAAGGCTCATCTAGAACAAACTTTGATGAGCCTTTATTGGTTGAAACGCATTTTAATCGATAGTGGAAAATAATGCTTTAGATAAACGAAACCGCTTTTCTAAAGTGTATCGATTTCCGCAATTAACCAATCATAACCTCCTTCTTAATAAACCAAAATAAGATGGTTCACTTATTCAATTCCAAAGGAGTTGGTTGTGTTGAAATGGCACAAAACGATACTTTCAATGATTCAGCAGCGCCAAGATAAAAAAGTTGCCTTAGCTGTTGACACTTCCACGAATGAAGCCCCCAGCATTTTAATTAATAACATAGTAAAACTGTTTGAACAGGTGAAACCAGATACCATATTAGTACAAGCTGATTTTAAAATTCGAAGTACGTCTCCTGTTAAAAGTGATACAATAAAATATCATACACATGGGAAATCTTCATATACTTTGGTTCTTGAGTGGGCAAAAGAAGAGAATATTGACACATTGTTTTATATTACAGATGTGACCGGTTTTATTTCTGAAGATATAGATTCAGTAAGTTATGAAATGATTTGGCTGGTACCTGGTGCTATTTTGCCGCGGGTTCCTTTTGGTAAAGCCATTAAGGTTGCATAAAAAG
>NZ_JBALOS010000157.1:1824-18116 GCF_036962765.1 Neobacillus drentensis | reverse complement strand
GTACTTAGCACATAAACGCTTTAAAGTGGCAAATGTTCCACTGGTTCCTGAGGTGGCACCGCCTGAAGAATTGTTCAAAATACCACGCAAAAATTGTATTGGATTAATTATTTCACCAGATAAACTAAACGAAATTCGCAAAGAACGACTAAAGGCAATGGGGTTAGGCTCACAAGCCAATTATGCAAGTTTTAAGCGAATACTTGATGAACTTGATCATGCTGAAAAAGTAATGAAGCGAGTTGGATGTCCTGTCATTGATGTCTCAAATAAAGCAATAGAAGAAACTGCTGGATTAATTTTAGACGTTTTAAAAAAGGAGAGGGGCTTATAAAAATGGAAAAATTCGTTTATTTATTTCATGAAGGAAATGGCAATATGAAAGGTTTACTTGGGGGAAAAGGGGCAAATCTGGCGGAAATGACACGGATTGGTTTACCCGTTCCTTATGGTTTTACCATCTCGACACAAGCCTGTAATGCATTCTATGAAGCTAGCAAAACGATTCCAACCATTGTTGAGGTCCAAACATTGGAAGCCCTCGCTCGACTTGAGGAGAAAATGGGTAAAAAACTGGGTGACCCCAAAAATCCATTGCTCGTTTCTGTGCGTTCAGGTTCTGTCTTCTCTATGCCAGGTATGATGGATACGATCTTAAATCTCGGAATGAATGATGAAACTGTCGTCGGAATGGCAGATTTAACGAATAATCCGCGCTTTGCATATGATTCATACCGCCGCTTCATTCAAATGTTTAGTAATGTTGTCCTTAATATTGATACCTACTATTTCGAACAATTATTAGAAGAATTCCGTGAGCAAAAGGGATATTTTACAGACCCGGAAATGAGTGCAGACGATTGGAAAGAAGTCATTAGCGGCTATAAAGGTATCGTTAAAAAGCATACAAGAAAGGATTTTCCTCAGGATCCAAAAGAGCAGCTATTTCTTGCCATCCATGCCGTCTTTAACTCTTGGAATAATCAGCGTGCGATTGTCTATCGCCGCCTTAATAAAATTGCCGACCATTTAGGCACAGCTGTAAATATCCAAAGCATGGTGTTCGGCAACATGGGGAACGATTCAGGCACTGGTGTAGCCTTCACTAGAAATCCTTCCACTGGTGAGCATGTCCTTTACGGCGAGTATCTCATCAATGCCCAAGGAGAAGATGTGGTAGCTGGGATTCGGACACCACAGCCAATCGCCACGTTAAAAGAGGAGATGCCTGGCGTCTATAAGCAGTTTACAGAAACCTGCCAGAAGCTAGAACAACATTATGAAGAAATGCAAGACATTGAATTCACGGTGGAACGCGGTAAGTTATTCATCCTGCAAACTCGTCATGGTAAAAGAACAGCGCAAGCGGCTATCCGCATTGCCGTTGAAATGGTTGAGGAAGGGATCATTGATAAAAAGACTGCGCTGCTACGTGTCGATCCTGACCAATTAAATCAACTGCTCCATCGTCGTATTGACGACAAATTTGTTAAAACAGTGTTAGCAAAGGGCTTACCTGCCTCACCAGGTGCTGCCACAGGTCAAGTTGTATTTGATGCCGATGAAGCCGAACAGCTAAGCAATGATGGCAAAAAAGTAATCCTTGTTCGTCCGGAAACAACACCTGATGATATCCATGGAATCGTAGCATCCCAAGCGATTTTGACAAGCCGTGGCGGGATGACGAGCCACGCTGCTGTTGTTGCACGCGGAATGGGAAAAGCTTGTATTTGCGGATGTGAAGCCTTGAAAATAGATTTGAAAGCCAAACAATTTACAATTGGGGATACACTCGTTAATTATGGAGATATCATAACCATTGATGGCTCAACGGGTGAAATCATGCTAGGTGAAATTCCAATGATTGACCCTGAACTCTCGGATGAATTCCAGTTGTTGTTAGCATGGGCAGACCAAGAGCGGAAACTAGGTGTCCGAGCCAACGCCGATAACCCGGAGGATGCAAGAAAAGCCTTCGAATTTGGGGCTGGAGGTATTGGATTATGCCGTACGGAACATATGTTCATGGACTTGAAACGGATTCCGATTGTCCAAAAAATGATTCTTGCTGATAATTATAATGAACGAATGGAAGCTCTGAACCAGCTTCTACCAATGCAGCAAGGAGATTTTGAAGGAATCTTCGAAGCCATGCAAGGATTACCTGTTACCATCCGTTTGCTTGATCCGCCGTTACATGAATTTTTACCAGATAAAGAAGAATTGCTCGTAGAAGTGACAAAACTTCAAATCTTGGATCCGCAATCACCTGAACTGAAGAAAAAAGAGCAATTACTGAAAAAAGTTCGTCAATTAGACGAGTTTAATCCAATGCTTGGCCATCGTGGCTGCCGTCTTGGAATGATTTATCCTGAGATTTATGAGATGCAAGCAAAAGCCATTTTCTACGCAGCTGCCACGCTCGCTGAAAAAGGAATGGAAGTGCAGCCGGAAATTATGATTCCTTTAGTTGGGCATGTGAATGAGTTAAAGGATATGCGCAAATTGGTGATTGATGCGGCCTTACTCGTCCAAGAGGAAACAGGAAAGAACTTCAAATACACGATTGGAACCATGATTGAAATTCCACGTGCCGCTTTGACTGCTGACAAAATTGCGGAGGAAGCTGATTTCTTCTCCTTTGGTACCAATGATTTAACACAAACAACTTTTGGATACAGCCGTGACGATGCCGAAGGAAAGTTCTTGCAAGCCTATATTGAAAATAAAGTACTACCGGAAAATCCATTTGCCGTCCTCGATCAAGAAGGCGTAGGAAAACTCGTGGAAACTGGCGTTAAATTGGGCCGAGGAACAAAGCCTTCTTTAAAAACAGGAATCTGCGGCGAGCATGGCGGTGAAAAGACCTCAATTGATTTCTGCTACAGAACCGGCTTGGATTATGTCAGCTGTTCTCCATATCGTGTACCGCTCGCACGATTGGCGGCAGCACAGGCAACGATTCGCCATGAACAAAATAAAGCAGAAGTTTATACCACAGCGTAAAGAAGGGGAGGATGTGTGCAAAATGCACCATCCTCTTTTTATTTTTGGCTCTGTTAAAGCTGATTATTGATTTTTTCCCAATTGTAAATAACTATCTATATGGGATTAGTCCGCTATTTTCTGCTTATACTATAAAAAAACAGGAAAAGGGGACTCATATCAATGGGTGCTATTGAACGAAGCGGATATCGTTTTGTACCAGAATTTAGTGTCATTAACCAAAATGGAGCGATCCATGTTTATCATCGCGATAATTTTATTGAAGAAATCCAATTTCAGTTTTCAGGTAAGTATCCTGAATTGGACCAAATTGAAGACCTAGTTGATCAATACTGCAATCAACATCAACTATAAAGCCGAATAATTGTTCGGTTTTTTGTTTTTTGATAGAATGGACTTAGCAAACCATTTTTTAGAAAAGGAGGGAAATCGTGAATAAATTAACCACAATCTACCCTCAAGCGATTGAACATACAAAAATGAAAGTATATGAAGATATTAACCATTATTTCGAATCGCAGGAAACACTGTCATCCTTTGAGCAATACCTTGCGGATCGGAGCCATTATGTTGAGCAAATTTGGATCAATGTTTGGCTGAATAAGTCGACTAACGATGTTCCCCGAAATGAGAAGAAACAATTTTTAAGTGAAAAAGGTTTTGAAGTACAGGGAATTGACCGAAAGTTGATCAACAAATTGTTTAGAGATGAAATGCGAATGTATCGGCCTTTTGATGCAATGGGGTGGATTACTGAAACATTTTCAGGAAATAAAGATGTGTGGGAAAAACAATATCAAGAGGCAAAGGTCAACTTTATTAAACGAGCAGAACAAAAACAGCTCGAAGAACAAAAGCAGTTCATTAGAAGTGAAATTGAAGATACTGCCGTTGGGATTTTAGAAGAACAATATGAATCGTTCTATTTGTCACTTCGTTACTTTGTGGCAAAACAATTAGTTGCTGACTTACAAAGTAATGTGAAATTCCAATCTGTAGATACTTTTGCGCTTGAAGAAAAATTAATTGATGAAGGTCATTTTAATCCGTCAGCTTATACCACGGTTGCCAGCTTTTTTGAAGAACTAACAGGTGATATCCATAAAACGATGAATTGGGGCAGAAGCCTTTATGAATATCAAACCTATTTCTTCGTTTATGAAAGTTTAATTGGTGATTATTTGTCGGAACTTATTCCGGAAAAGATTTTAGAACAACTGTCGGATGAATTGAAGGCAGACTTCCTTACTATTTTTCATGAAAATTTAACCGTTTCCTTCGTAAAAGGCAGTATTGCACAGGTTCTTTATGATGTTGAGGGCTATTTTATTGAGGATATCCAGGCTGAATACCTATCCGATTTAATCAAGTTGGCGGAAGTTCCCTTCGATGAAACACTGCACAAGGAAATATTTGAAAAAGACCTCGAAGAGCGAGAGCTAAAAGAAAAAGAAGCACAGGAAGAATTAAAGCGGAAAAGGGAAGCGGAAGAACGGATGATGAAGGACATCTTTGCAACCGAATACGATCCTTCGCTGAAGCGTCAAATCCGCTATGTCCTTCATATTGGCGAAACGAATACAGGAAAAACACATCATGCCCTCGAAAGAATGAAAGAAGCCTATAGCGGCTTATATTTAGCGCCGCTTCGACTTTTAGCCCTTGAGGTTTTTGATAAATTGAACGCCGAGGGATTGCCGTGTTCCTTAAAAACGGGAGAAGAGGAAAAGATTACGTCTGGGGCTAATCATACGTCATGCACGGTGGAAATGTTTCATGAAAAAGAGTTTTATGAGGTAATTGTCATCGATGAAGCGCAAATGATTACCGATAAAGACCGTGGTTTCTCCTGGTATAAGGCAATTACGAAAGCCAATGCCGAAGAAGTCCATATTATTGGAAGTCGAAATTCAAAAACGATGCTGCTGCAGCTGTTGGGCAATTCGGATATTGAAATTCATGAATACAGTCGAGATACCCCACTCGAGGTCGAAACGAAGGAGTTCCATATTAAACACATTAAAAAAGGGGATGCGTTGATTTGCTTTTCACGTCGGCGCGTGCTCGAAACGGCTTCCCGACTGCAAAATGATGGCCATACCGTCAGTATGATATACGGAAGTATGCCGCCAGAAACAAGGAAAAAGCAGATTCAGCAATTTAATTCTGGAAAGACAAAAGTCATTGTTGCGACAGATGCGATTGGAATGGGATTAAACCTGCCGATCCACCGGATTGTTTTTTTAGAAAATGAAAAGTTCGATGGAATAAGACGCCGCTTGCTGACATCGCAAGAAGTGAAGCAAATTGCCGGTCGTGCAGGGCGAAAAGGAATTTACAATATTGGCAAAGTGGCTTTTACGAGTGATATCAGAAAAATGCGGAACTTGCTTTTGCAGGAGGATGAGCCTGTTCATACCTTTGCGATTGCACCAACGAATTCAGTATTTGAACGTTTTCAACGCTATTATCACGATTTAGGTACCTTTTTTGAACTTTGGGGAAAATTTGAAAGTCCAAAAGGAACAAAGAAAGCTTCGCTGGCAGAAGAAAAGTCGCTTTATCAAATGATTGCGGGGACAGAAATTGAGGCAAGGCTGCCCTTAATGGACCTTTATGGTTTTTTACATCTTCCGTTTTCAAAAAATGAGCCTATCTTAACGAGGCAATGGGAAGATACCATGTATGCTATTATCCAAGGGAGAGAACTCCCTGAACCCATAGTTAAGGAACGCAGCTTGGAAGAATTAGAACTAAGTTACAAAGCCATCGGGCTCCATCTCTTATTTTTATATCGATTGGGAGAACGAACCACAGCTATCTATTGGGAACGTCTTAGAGAAGAGGTCAGCGATAAAGTTCAGGATCGTCTGAAAACAGATATTAAAAAATTCGTAAAAAAATGCAAAAACTGCGGCAAGAAACTGCCATGGGACCATTCGTTTCCAACCTGTGAGGCCTGCTTTGCAGCGAAGACGAGAAGATATCGTTATGATGAATAGTAAGTGTAACCCGGTGTTCTAACTTGTGGAACCTGGGTTATTTTTCTATTAAAAGCAAAATAATGTAAATATGTTAAAATAAAACTAAAATTTTATCCTTTGAAAGTGAAGTGAAAAAAGTGCAACTATCATTAACCGTAAGAGGCCCAGGTGCTGAAGCCGTTTCTTACCTTTTAGCCAAAAATCCAAACAATCTCTATGAACGTGGAGAGAAAGGGTTGACCGTCCGGCTAGTCTATTCCAATTTTTCAAGTGAGGAAGTGCAGGTTTTAATTTATGTAAAAACAGACCCCATCGACTTAGTAAAAAACTCACCTGATTTTTTTGATATTACTCATTACATAAATGACCGTGAGTTTGCTGCGAGCAGTATTTTTGTTTCCTCTATTCGTAAAGCACTGGGTACCGCACTGAATGGGAAACCGGCAGAGGAATACGCTTCATGGGTTGAGCATCCCTTTGACATGGAATTAACCTTTGGTCCAATTGCCACTGATTTGAGCAATAAAGAACTTGAAGCATTATTTGCTCCGATTGGTTACACCATTAAGATTGAATATGGGGAAAGTTTCATTCGCGAAAAAAGCTCTGCCCGATTTATTACCCTATCGGGGAAACAAACACTTCAGAAAGCACTCAAACATATTTCGATTCTGATTCCGGTTATGGACAACTATAAGCATTATTTTATTGATGAAAGAGAACTGGAGAAGCTTGACCGCTACGGGGAAGGATGGTTAGAAAGCCACCCCCTAAAGGCGATGATTTTAAAACGTTCTCTACGGTTCCAAAAGATGATTTCGCAGTCAAGATTCTTTGAAAAAGAAAAGAAAACTGTGGAGAAGAAAGAGCCTCCGAAAGTTCGATTAAATGACCTTCGTTATGAAGCTATTTGTAAATATGTCGAGGCCTTGCCAAAAAAGAAAACGATTGTCGACTTAGGTGCGGGGGAAGGAAAATTATCTGTGCAGTTGGGATTTATTGAAGGGGTGCAAGATATTTTATCCATCGAACCATCGAATAAAGAACGGTTAAAGGCTTTAGCAAGATTCGACCAAGCAAAAGAGAAACGTGGATTCGTAGAACCTAAGTCATTAGCAGGATCATTATTTTATTATGATGAACGGCTTATTAAAAAGGATATTATGATTTTATGTGAAGTGATTGAACATATTGATGATTACAGGTTAGAAGGGATTTTCGAGACCATTTTTAAAGATTATCGACCAGAAGTGTTGATCATAACCACGCCTAACCAAGAATACAATGTTGTCTATGAAATGAATGAGGAATTGAGACACCATGATCATCGCTTTGAGTGGACAAGGGCAGAGTTTAGTGGGAAATTCGAAGCTTGGGCAAGTCCCTATCCTTATCAGGTACGTTTTCAAGGCATTGGCGAAGAACATCCAACTTTTGGTCACCCGACGCAGATGGCTGTCTTTACAAGAGAGGAGGGGGAACAATGACAAAAATTCATTTGCCTCATGCGGGTATCGTCTTACTTGTAGGCCCTTCCAATTCGGGTAAAACGACTTTATTAAATCAATTAATTCAAGAACAACAGGTTCTTACTTCGGAAGTGGTAAGTTCCGATCAGTTCCGTGTTTTAGTTAGCGATGTTGAATTTATTGATTGGAATCGGAGACCTAAATATGAAGCCGATGCACTTTTTAATGAATACCAACAAATTTCAAAAGAAGCTTTTGAAGCGATGGATTATATCATTGCTAAACGTTGTCGCCTCAATAAATTAACCTTTATTGATGCTACTCATTTACGTGATTATGAGCGTGAAAAATACCTGCAAATGGCAAAGAAGTATCATGTTCCGGCCATTGCAATTATGCTTAATTTGGCAGAAACTGAATTACTCCGACGCGACTTAGAGAGGGACTTCCCAAGGGGTAAAAACCGTATCAAGCAGCAATACCAACATTTTAAGAAGACGCTTCGCTCCATCAAAAAGGAAGGCTTTCGGCGCTGTTACATATTTGGTGAGGAAGAACTGCAAGTATTAAATTTGAACCGTCTTGGTAATCCATTACTAATTGATATTGGCCCTGGCATTGATTTTATTGGGGATATTCATGGCTGCTTTGAAGAGTTTCTCGAAATCTTGTCAAAGCTTGGCTATATAGAAAATGAAGAGGGTTATTTTAACCATCCGGCAGGGCGGAAGATCCTTTCACTTGGGGATGTGATGAGTAGGGGACCTCGTTCTATCGAGACGATGCAATTTTTTCAAAAGCATGTGACAGCAGGACTTGCCTATATGATTGACAGTAATCATGGTTGGAAAATCGCCCGCTGGCTTGACGGCAAGAATGTAAAGCTTGCTCATGGTGATGAAAATGTAAAGGCTGAATTTGATGAGTATGAAATTAAATTTGGTAAAGAGGAGTCCGAGCGTTTAAAGGAACAAATAAGGGACTTGCTGTTAGAGGCAAAACCCCATTACATCATCCAGAAAAATGGAGTCAACGTTGCAGTTGCAGTCCATGCAGGTATAAAGGATCATTATATCGGCAAACAATCGCCGCGGATTTCCGATTTCTGTCGATATGGAGACACGGATGGCATCGACGAAAACGGCAAACCCATCAGAAAAGATTGGTCAATGGCTCATAAGTCCAGTGAACTTATTCTTTGGGGGCATGATCCTAGACAGCAGCCATTATTGGTTAATAACACCCTCAATATTGACCAGGGAGTTGTTTTTGGTGGCAGCTTAACGGCATTTTGTTTTCCGGAAAGGAAATTTGTTTCTGTCAATGCCAAAAAGGATTATGCAAATGTTTCGGACAATCCATTGAAGGAGTGGGAAAGTAAAAGGCTTGCACCACCCAATATCGCAAAATTTTTAGAAGGATATTCTGTATTAACGGAACAGTATGGGGAGATTGCAATTTATGCGGATGGCACGAAATCCGCCTTGGATGACCTTTCCCATAACACCCTGCCGCTTGAACAGATTGTCTACCTTCCGCCGACGATGAGTCCGACACCGAAGCCGTCTAGTTTAGAGGAATATTTGGAGCACCCGTTAGAAGCGTTTGAATACTACCAGGCGAATGGCGTTGATACGATGGTGGTTGAGAAAAAGCATATGGGCAGCCGCGGCATTTTGTTTCTTTTTAAAAATAAACAAGTCGCTAATGAGTATATCGGAAGAGAAACATTAGGTTCGATTTACACGCGGACTGGGAGGGCCTTTTTCAAAAAAGATTTGGAAGATCAAATTTTACAAGTGTTACATGCTGATCTAGGTGGTTATTTTGAAAAATACAACACTGATTTTGTCTTGCTGGACGCGGAGATCCTTCCGTGGAATCTAAAAGCGAAAGAACTAATCATGAATCAATATGCACATGTGGGCGAAATGGTACTGCTCGATCGCAGCAAATTAAAGGAACATCTGCAGAAAGCGGCTGAAAACGGCAAAGATGTTGCCGGTTGGCTCGAAGAAACAGATGAAAAGATTCACAATGCTAAAGTATTTAATGAAGTGTATCAAAAGTATTGCTGGGACACGGAAGGTTTAGCGGGGATTCAAATTGCTCCTTTTCATACGCTTGCCCACAGTAACGAAACATTTTTCGATAAACCACACACGTGGCATATGGAGAAAAATAAAGAATTCAGTGTACTTTCTAAACTTTTTATGGAAACGGAATATCGGATTGTAACTGATGAGGACTCCATGAAAGAAGCGATTGGATGGTGGGAAGAGATGACGGAAGAGGGTCAAGAAGGCTTTGTCGTTAAACCGGAGTCCTTTGTGGCACGTAATAAAGGCAAGCTTCTCCAGCCGGCTATTAAAGTCAGAGGCCGTAAATACTTACATATCATCTACGGAATCGATTATTTACAACCAGAGAATCTGTCGAGGCTAAAGCAGCGAAATGCTGGCAAGAAACAACGCAATGCCTTAAAGGAATTTTCCTTAGGTGCGGAAGCGGTGAAGCGCTTTGTTGGAAGGGAGTCATTGGAGCGTTACCATGAATGTGTATTAGGGGTTCTGGCGTTGGAATCAGATCCAATTGATCCACGACTATAGATATTAAAAGACGGACTTGTCTAGCGGCAAGTTCGTTTTTCTTTGGGTAATAACTTATCATCTTCTGCCCATATGATAGAAAAGAAGGAGTGTGAGAAAATGGCTGTTCATATTGTTGCTGCTGGTGAGAATTTGTGGATGATTTCCACAAGGTATGGAGTTTCAATTCAAACGATCGTCGAGCTTAATGGGTTGCCATCAGCTAATGCACTCGCCCCGGGGCTTGCTTTATATCTTCCAGATAATCTGCCGCCACTCCGTACGTATCGAATCAAAGCCGGCGATCATATCTGGAATTTGGCACAGCAATTCAATATTGATACTGCGGCTATCCTTACGGCAAATCCAGGCATAAATCCAAATCAACTGATGATTGGCCGAATCATCAATATTCCTTCACCAATAAAAATGGATCTAACTACGCTTGGATTTTTAGTTCCATCCTCTGAAGCTGCCAATCTTGCAACCTTGGATGCTCTCGCAGAACAACTTACTTATCTTGCAGTGGTCGCTTATTCGTTTACCGAGGAAGGGTATGCTTTTAATATGGTCGAGGATACAGCCCTTATAGCAAGAAGTAATCAATTGAACATTGTCCCATTATTGATGATCCGCAATTTGGCTGGAACTGATTTCAGTGCGGAGTTAGCAGGAAGGGTACTCGAAAACACAACCTACCGTGCGAATCTAGTGGCGAGTATAGTGAATTTAACAACGCTGCGGGGATTTGGAGGCGTCAGTATTGATTTTGAATTTATTCCACCCGCTCGTCGGAACGACTTTATTTTGTTTCTTGCCGCGTTAAAAAGTAGCTTAGGCGGGTTGATTTTACAGGTAAATGTCCATGCAAAAACGGCTGATATTCCGACGAATCGGATTATTGGGGGATACGATTATGCTGGAATTAGTAATGTTGTAGATTTGGTTGCGGTGATGACCATGGATTATGGATACCCAGGGGGACCGCCTGACCCGATTGCCCCAATCACGTGGGTGGAGCAAGTTATTCAATATTCGCTCACGCAGATTAATCCTCGTAAACTACAAATTGCCTTGGCCTTGTATGGATATGACAAAGTGGTGGGGACGAATAAAACACGTGCTCTCTCTGTAAATGCGGCACAAAATCAAGCCATTTCTTTAGGCGGTCCGATTGAATTTGATCATACTTCGAAATCGCCGTGGTATCGGTATTGGTCTGGTGGAGAGGAGCATCTGGTGTGGTTTGAAGATATTCGCAGTTATATTGAAAAGTATAAATTAATGGATCTATATCATTTAGTAGGGACGACTTTTTGGCAAATCAGTTTGCCGGCACCACAGAATTGGTCTTATCTTAGTAAGAATTTTAATGTGGTGAAGAGAATAGTATAAAATTACACTGTGGTTTTCGGGGGATTTTTGCTTTTGTGCCATTTTGAGATAGTTTTGTGTCATTATTACTACCTTTTGTGCGGTTTTTGAGGTGCTTTGTGCCATTTTCAAAGGGTTTTGTGTAATTAGACATAATTTGGAAATTTAGCGGTTGTCCAATTAGAAATAACATCGATGATAGTATTTGTTATTTTCGGACAAACTCTTAGGAAAAAGGAAAGGCTGGAGCCAAAGCTTGATTAACAAACTTAAATATTTCACACTTATCTTCATTATCGTGCTTACCCCATTAGTTCCTTCTATGAAAGTAAATGCCATTTACGGCAACGAAAACATGATCCAGCAGATGAATCAACTACTCAATCATGAACCGGCATTAAAAGGGGCAATTGTTGGGATCAGTATCCGTTCCTCGACCGATGGAAAAATTATTTATACCCATCATGGGGATGTCCGCTTACGACCCGCTTCCAACATGAAACTATTAACGGCAGCTGCCGCCCTAAAAATACTTGGGGAAGACTACACCTTTACGACGGAAATACGTACAGATGGTTTGATAAAAAAGAAAACACTATATGGAAATATGTATTTAAAAGGAAAGGGCGACCCAACCTTATTGAAATTGGATTTTGATAAAATGGCTCTAGAAATCCAAAAGCTAGGAATCAAAAAAATAAACGGAAATCTTGTTGGCGATGATACTTGGTATGATGATGTCCGCTACTCACTCGATCTGCCTTGGAGTGACGAAACGACCCATTACGGGGCACAGATTTCCGCACTCACCGCCTCGCCGACGAGAGACTTTGATGCTGGATCGGTCAAGGTACAGGTGCAGCCTGGAACAAGGCAAGGCGATAAGCCGATTGTGAAAATGACCCCAAAGACGAATTATTTAAAAATAATCAACCACGCCGAAACAGTTTCAGAAGAAGGGAAAAAGAATATTACCATTGAGCGGAAACACGCTAAAAACACCATCATCATCGAAGGAACAATCCCGCTGAAAGCAAAACCAGAAAAAGATTGGATCGGTGTCTGGGACCCAACAAGATATGCCTTGGCCCTATGGAAACAATCATTACAAGAACACGGGATTACCGTGAAGGGAAAACTAACAACGGGAATGGTGCCTGACACCGCAAAAATGTTAACGACCCATCAATCGATGCCATTGTCTGAGCTCTTGGTTCCTTTTATGAAACTGAGCAATAACGTCCATGCCGAAATTTTAATTAAGGAAATGGGCCGAGTCGTGCAAGGGGAAGGCAGCTGGGAAAAAGGCCTGAAGGTATTAAAAACAGAGATAGTCAGATTTGGTGTTAACCCTAAAACATTGGTACTCCGGGATGGTTCGGGAGTTTCCCACGTTGATTTGATTCCTGCTAACCAACTAACGCAACTGCTATTTGCCGTTCAAAAAGAAAAGTGGTTTCAGAGCTATCTTCATTCATTACCGGTCGCTGGCGCAAATGAGAAGATGGTAGGCGGTACCTTAAGAAATCGGTTAAAGGATCCAGTTGTCAGAGGAAAAGTGAAAGCCAAAACAGGAACCATCTCAACGGTGAGTTCCATCTCAGGATATGTTAAAACAAAAAGTGGCCAAACCTTCATTTTTTCCATTTTGCTAAATAGCTTAATGGAAGATTCAAAAGGAAAAAAGGTGGAGGACCAACTTCTTACTATAATAGCCAATCAATAACCCGCGCATCTATAAAAACAAAAAATGTGTGGGCTTACTTACATCCAGTTCAATTGTAAAATGAATGTCTCAAAATATGGAGAGCAGCCTGATCAATTTAGCCGATATCCATGTATCCGATATAATGAATTACGAGAAAGAATATCCGATAGAGATCGTTCCAAAAGAGATTAATATTTTTGAGGTTGAAAATATTTTCGAAAAAGCACATAAGAAGAAACGGAAAATAGAAGGAGTCATCATCACTGAAAATGGGAAAGGGGACGATGCTCCCCTTGGCATGATTACAGCCTGGGATCTCATTCAAATGGATTACACTTTGGAGTGAGAAAAAGGAGCAACCTATTGGTTTGCTCCCTTTGTATTTTATAGATTATGTTTAAAATTCAAACTCGCTTAATTGGTCCATATGGGAGGCAATCATGGCGATTATGGTAGTTGCTTCTTCCTTGCTAAATATAAAATGGGACTCATCTCTGATTAATTCATCATCTGTTGTCCATATCCGATTGACACGTTTGAGGACCCCGTCCCCAGTGGCTTGCACCAATCCGAATTGATAGGTCACTTCGACTTCATCTTCATGTTTGAAGGCTGTTACCTCCGGTGTGGACCATTCCACATCAATTTCCTCAAAGATGTCGTCACTGTTGACTTGTTCTGTTTCATAAAACTCTTCTTCATCATCATCATCCACATAAACGGTTTCGATCACATCATCATCATAGACCTCGGGAGCCTGAAGATAGACCCCATCATCTGTATAGTGATCATCGCCGTTCATGTAATCATGCAGACTGGCATGGACTTCCTCGACAATGTCTTCTATGTCTGAAAGGATGACCTTCGCTGTATGTCCGGTATCCACATCGAAGGTATCGATGTAAAATTCCTCATTTTGAGGATCAAAGAACAACGAGCAAAAATAATCACGCTCTAGTTCTTCGGTATCAACATCTGCGGTATCGACATAAAACTCAATCCTCGGATGTTTGGCAGCTCTTTCAATTGTCATTTGACCAACCTGATCATATTCTTCACAAATAGATTCCAGGTGTTCTTGCAGTTCTCCACATACTCTGTCAAACCATTCTAACGACATCAAACATCCCATCCTTTCATAGTTAATCAAGGTTATTATTACCAGATTTGAAAAATATATGTCTTTTCATATAACATGGAAGGAATAAAAAAATAAAATAAATGGTAGGAAAGCAAGAAACGTCCACAAGCGCTTTACATGTGGACGTTTCTTTTGAAATATAGACGTTAAGGTATTGCCAAGACTATTTAACAAGTACTTTGGTATTTTCGTATTCTTCTTCCGCTACTTTTTTAACTCTCTCACAAAACTGAACGACGATCTTGTCGCTTGCGAAGAATAAAAATAATTTGAGGAAGCCTTTTAGCGGTTTGTTCGTACAGGTGTATGTAAAAAGAGTTTTCTGTTCATTGATTGCGGATAATTCATACAAAGCGGTGATCTCAAACATTTTTGCCAGCGTAAAGCCCACTTTCAATTTCTTATTAGCAGGAGTATTCACATATTCTAATGTCTCAACATCATACTCCTCAATTCGTTTTCCTTCTTTATATTTTTGGCGATAGATGCTTCCCACGCCTTCCTTCGTCACTTTTACAGCTTGATGATCCAAGACTTGCGGCATTATTTTTTGCATATCCTCAAGTGCTCCATCTAGCAATTTCCATACCTGATCAATAGAAGCATTGATTTCAATTTCCTTCATCCACTCTTTCAACCATCATCACCTCGTGCTCATTTTTTGTATTTAAATTATTATTCTATATGGGATGAAAAATATCCTATTCTTTCCTCCAATTATGCCGAGAACGGTACTTTTTTCACATGGGTTGATGAGTTATTGCTATAAAACCTAAGGAACCATAAGAGAAAAAAAACATCATTGCTGGGATTATGTATTTCAGAAGGAAGATTTCGTGCCCAGTTTCTTTTACGATAAAAACCACCATTTTTAGAATTCAAAGAATATAGTTAATTTTACCTTCTTTTCAGGTGAAATCAACCAATTTTTCAATGAGCATCTTGGATTGGTTTTCACTCGCCTTGTGTTACTATATAAATTATTCGAAGAAAACGAGGTGTCGATATGAAAATTGAAGTTTGGTCTGATTATGTATGTCCGTTTTGTTATATAGGGAAACGCCGATTAGAATTGGCTTTAGAGCAATTCCCCCACAAGGATCAAGTAGAAGTAGAATTCAAAAGCTTCGAACTTGACCCTAATTCTCCTAAAAATATCAGTCAAAATATTCATGAAGTTTTGGCAGGAAAATATGGTATGAGTGTTGAACAAGCGAAACAAGCAAATCAAGGGGTGGGGCAGCAAGCAGCCACTGTTGGGTTGAATTTTAATTTCGATGAAATGAAGCCGACGAATACCTTTGATGCTCATAGGTTGGCCAAGTTTGCACAAACACAAGGGAAAGAAGCGGTGGTCTCAGAAAAGCTTCTTCAGGCCTATTTTACAGACTCAGAGCATATTGGGGATATTGAAACGCTAGCTGATATTGCTGAAGCGGCAGGTTTAAATCGACAAGAAGTATTGAATGTCCTTCATGATAAAAATGCGTTTGCGGCTGATGTCCGCCAAGATGAATCTCTTGCCCAGCAGTATGGGGTTCGTGGTGTACCGTACTTTGTTATTAATCAAAAATATGCAATTTCAGGTGCCCAACCGACAGAGACCTTTATGGGAGCATTGCAAAAAGTATGGGAGGAAGAGTCTCCGGTACACGTACTGCAAGATCTATCCACCGAGGAAGATGTTAGCTGTGCAGATGGCAGTTGTGCTATTCCTGAAAAAAAGTAGATATTTATCCATAAATAATGATGGGAAAGGAAACTTAGTTTCCTTTCCCATTTGTTTTTTAAAGGACTATTAGCGTCTGCGGACTCTCAAATTCCACATGTTGCCGCCTTCCCAACAACGATTGATTAGAGTATTGCCACGAGTATCTCTACGCCATCCTGTCCATTTGCAGCGTCTTGAAGTTCTTCTTCTTGAAGTTCTTCTTCTTGAAGTATTTCTTCTCGAGGTATTTCGGCGTGATGTATTACGATTTCTGGAAGTCGTCCGGTTTCTTGAAGTCATCCGATTTCTGG
>NZ_JBALOS010000157.1:0-1739 GCF_036962765.1 Neobacillus drentensis | reverse complement strand
TGGAAGTCATCCGGTTTCTGGAAGTCATCCGATTTCTGGAAGTCATTCGATTTCTGGAAGTCATCCGGTTTCTAGAAGACATTCGATTTCTGGAAGTATTCCGGTTTCTGGAAGTATTCCGATTTCTTGATGTATTACGTCTGGATGTTCTTCTGCGTGTTGTACGGCGATTATGACCTGGGTCACGGAACAAAAAGTCCCAGAAATCACCTCGTCTTACTTCATCTGCCGCACTTTGAATATCTTCTGCTGAAAAATCACTCATATTAACTTAGCACCTCCTTTAAGCTTGAAAAGGGAGCACAAAAACTAATTCACATATGTGTCCAGGAAACTCTCTCTTCTTCTACTAAAATACGTATGTACAGGTACATTTGAATGAGAAAACAGCCTATTAGCGAAAAAAAAGCTGTCCAAACGGGACCTCTAACTGTCGACTATCATACGAATATAGGGAAGGAGGAGTATAAAATGGACGAGACTGCAAAAGTACCGCAATACAAACTTTTTATTAACCCAATGGATCTGCGGGAGCTGAGAAGGGATATTTGGATTGATGAACCGATCCCGGCCCAATTAACGGTTGATGGGAAACGACTCGAAATTGATGTTGCCTATCGAGGATCCCATATCCGCGATTTACCGAAAAAGTCTTACCAGGTTTCCTTCTATAAACCTAAAACATTCCGAGGGTCCAAACAAATTCATTTGAATGCTGAATTTAAGGATCCTTCATTAATACGAAATAAACTATCATTTGATTTCTTTGTCGAGCTAGGCGTGTTATCGCCGCATTCGCACCATATATTCCTTAATCAAAATGGAAAAGCAGAAGGGGTCTATTTGGAAATTGAAGCAGTGGATGAAAATTTCTTAAAAAGAAGGAACTTACCTACTGGCGGCATTCATTATGCTGTCGATGGAGATGCGAACTTCTCACTGATGAGCGATTTAGACAAGGAAACCAAAAAATCGCTCAAATTAGGCTATGAAAGAAAAGTTGGCGGGCCGGAAGATGATTATAACTTACAGGAATTTATCTTTAACATCAATACGTTTTCAAAAAATGAATTCGAAAAGGAAATTCAAAAATTTGTAGACATTGATAAATATCTTCGCTGGGTGGCCGGTGTAATTTTCACATCAAACTATGATGGGTTCGTTCATAACTACGCCGTTTATAGGAATGGTGAAACACGCCTTTTTGAGATCATACCGTGGGATTATGATGCGACATGGGGAAGGGATGTAAATGGAAAAATCATGGAACCTGATTATGTTCCGATTGATGGATTTAATACATTAACTGCACGGCTTTTATACGTAGATACCTTTCGTAAGCAATATCGAAAGCTCCTTGAGGATATAATGAATCATCAATTTACAGTGGAAAATATGATTCCAAAAGTGGAAAAACTGACACAATTGATTCGTCCGTTTGTTATTCAGGACCCATATAAAAAACAAGATATAGATATATTTGACAAGGAATTATCGGTCATAAAGAATTATATCGAGGAAAGAAGAAAGTACTTATATAGGAAATTAGCAAAACTAGATTAAAATATCCTGAGGAAAAGTTGCCATCTACTAGTAAAATGTACCCTATAGGTAGATCTTTTTAAATGTCTACGCTATCGGGTACATTTTATTAGCCGGGTGGTTGTTTTTTCGCGTTTAGAAAAAGTAAAAGTAGGAATTCACAAAGATATGTGGAAAATCTAAACTCTCTGTTATTT
>NZ_JBALOS010000156.1:0-9486 GCF_036962765.1 Neobacillus drentensis | reverse complement strand
GTCAGGCACCATGTGAAAATTTCACATGGTGCCTGACACCCATTTTCTTAGCCTGTTGGCAATTTCATTTTATCTAGTATGGTGGTGAGGTAATTTCTAACTGTGTTAATTTTTGTCTGTTGCCGGGCGCGCGGTTGGAACACTTCTATATCGTGTTCCTGATCATCGACCGATTCTTCATCGATTAGTTCGGGACAGTATATTCTATCTCCATGGACAATGCTGCGAATGGAGCATGCTAATTCCTCACTCGGGCTATCCTTCAATAAAAATCCACTTACTTCCGCTTGTAAGGCACGCTGATAATATCCACTCCGAGCAAAGGTTGTTAGGATAATGACCTTACAGCCAAATGACCTTAAAGCTTCCGCTGCCTCAAGACCGCTCATTTCAGGCATCTCAATATCCATGATACAAATATCAGGCTGCAATCGGTGCACTAGTGCAATAGCCTCTTCCCCATTGCTTGCCTGGCCGACTACTTCCATATCCTCTTCCAAATTCAGGAGAGAACCCATAGCCCCTAGCAGCATTTCTTGATCCTCTGCAATAACAATTCGAATCATGTAAGTTCTCTCCTTATCTGGCAGCTGTTATGTAAATAACAACTCCCCTTAAATTAAGGGGAGTAAGCCTGTTATAATGTTTAGTTAATGGTTAAATTTCCGGTTTAATCTGTTGTACAGAAAACCTTTTCTTTGCTAACGCTTTGACTTCCTTAAAGCTGACAAAATTCTTTCGTTCCTCATCCCACAAACGGAAACGAAGTGACCGTAAGCTTGTAGCAAGAGAAATGGTTGGTACTTTTTGTAAAGGCGGCGTATTATTGTGTGCTTCTTCCAACTTATAGTTAGGCACACGAGGGCTTAAATGGTGAACATGGTGGAAACCAATATTCCCAGTGAGCCATTGCAAAACTTTTGGAAGCTTATAGAAAGAACTGCCTTCTACTGCTGCTTTCACGTATTCCCATTCTTTATCTTCTTCAAAATAAGAATCTTCAAACGTATGCTGTACATAAAACAACCAAATACCTGCAGCTCCTGAAATCATGAAAATCGAGCCCTGTACTAATAGAAACGCCTGCCATCCGATTGCCCAACAAAGCAAACTAATCAAAGCAACAATCAGAACATTCGTCAAATAAGTGTTGTTTCGCTCTTTCCTTTTAGCACCTTTACGGTTAAATCGATTTTTAAGAAGAAACACATAAATTGGACCTAATCCAAGCATAACCAGTGGATTACGATAAAAACGATAGGCAAGGCGAAGTCTAAGTGGTGCAGCTAAATATTCATCTACTGTAAGTGTCCAAATATCACCAGTTCCACGTTTATCCAGGTTACCACTTGTTGCATGATGAACAGAATGCTCATGTCCCCATTGATCAAACGGGAAGATCGTTAACACACCCATCGCTGTTCCAACAATTCGATTGGCACGGCGGCTTTTAAAAAAGGAATGATGGGTACAGTCATGAAATATGATGAAAATCCTTGTTAAAAATCCTGCGGCTATCACGATCGGAACTAATGCTAACCAATAGGAAACGGATAGGCTTAAATAGGCAAGGTACCATAATGCAATAAATGGTGCGACTGTGTTAATAATCTGCCATACACTTTCTTTTGTCGTTGATTTTTCAAAGGGAGCAACTTGTTTTTTTAGAGTTTTCGTATTTTGTGTGGTCATTTTATTGAATTCCCTTCCTTCTTTGTTTCGTTATATCAAAGTATATAGAAAGGAGTTTGTCCTTGTTAGTAGCAGGTGTCATGTACAGGGTATGACAAATGTCACATAACATAATATTTTTTTATCAAAATGTGCATTGAGTGTCTGATTTTTGCTGTGCTATAAAAGATGTTGGCCATGTGATAAAATAATTTAATTATTTCCAGATACTTAATTGAAATATCAATCCTAAAGATCAATTACAAGAAGGTGTGCATATTGGATATCAAACATTTACAATATTTTATTGAAGTATCGAATTACAACAGTTTTTCCCGAGCGGCAGATCATTTATTTATTACTCAACCAACCATTAGTAAAATGATTAAAAACCTTGAGACGGAGTTGGGCGTTGCTCTTTTTGATCGCTCCCGTAAACAATTAAACTTGACCGATGCAGGTCTAATCATATTGGAACAAGCAAAATTAATTGACAAAGCATTTAAAAATTTAGAAACGGAATTGGACAACCTTACAGGACTAAAAAAGGGGCATATTCGTATTGGATTGCCTCCAATATTTAATGCGCATCAATTCCTCAAAATTGTTGGCAGCTTCCACGAAAAGTACCCTGGGATTACTTTTCAATTAGTAGAAGATGGTTCTAAGAAAATAGAAGAAGATGTGGACAAAAATCTTCTTGATGTTGGAATCATTGTTCTTCCGACTAAGAACGAACTCTTCAACCATTTCTCTTTTATGGAAGAAGACCTAAAGCTCATCCTTCACCCATCACACCCACTAGCAGAAAAAGAGGAAGTCCAGTTATCTGAATTGGCTAACGAATCGTTTATTTTGTTTAATAAGGACTTTGTCTTAAACGATCGCATTATTCTTTCATGTAATAATGTAGGCTTTAATCCGCACATTATATCTGAAAGTTCACAGCAGTCTTTTATTGAAGAAATGGTTTCGTTCAAACTTGGAATTTCCCTACTGCCGGAGAGTATTTGCCATAATCTAAATAGAAACTTAAAGTCGGTTAAAGTAGTTAACCCGTCCATCAGTTGGAACCTAGCCATTATTTGGGGCAAAGATCAATACTTCTCCTATGCTGCAAAAGAATGGCTGAAATTCACTAAAGAACAGCTCACAAAGGGAATTCAAGATTAATTTTATATGCCCTATACTAGTCATGACGGTTCATAATAATGGAACCGTCCTTTATTATCTAAAAATTCACTATTTATATAATGCATAATTGAAAGTGTTTACATAGATAAAAGCTATACTAAAGATAAAATATAACCATTTTACTAACCGAACAATGCGGCGTACACTTGTTTCAGGCAAGAAAAACCTTTTTACAACGTGGATATTGTATTTACTTGCTAGGATATCCCATCATGAAAGGAAGCAAATTAAATGAAAGCAAAAAAAGCGAAAGAAAGCCGCATTATTAATACAGCGCAAGTATTATCTTGCGATTTAAATAATTACAATACATTGTTTGGCGGAGTTTTGATGAAAAAGCTGGATGATGCCGCAACATTATCAGCCCGTAGGCATTCTCGAGTGAAAGAATGCGTAACTGCATCTACTGATCATATCGATTTCTTATGCCCTATCCATCAAACGGATTCAGTCTGTGTCGAATCGTTTGTATCCTATACAGGTAGAACATCTATGGAAGTTTTTTGTAAAGTTATCGCAGAAGATATGATGAATGGCGAGCGCCGCATCGCAGCTACAGCGTTTTTGACTTTTGTAGCTTTAGATGAAAATAAGCGTCCTGTTGAAGTTCCAAGTATTATCCCTGAAACCGCGGAAGAAAAATTTCTCTACACAACAGGTAAAGAAAGAGCAGAAATTCGCAAATTAAAAAGACAAAAAAGTAAAGAATTAGCTGAGTTTATTTCACTAGAAAAACCTTGGGACAATTAAGAGGAGGAAGAATTTATGATGATAACTTTATCTAGTATTGATGAATTAAAAGCAGCCAACGAAGTCCTTGAGAAATTTCAAAAAGACTATCCAAATCTTTTTAAAAAACTGTTGGATATTGTTAATCTTACACGTGCATTACAATTTAAATATCAATACATGGGATGTTTAATTATGGATGAGGATCCTGGTCAAAATACCCCTAATTTTGTGTACGGATCTGTTCTGCGCTTGTATAAAAAAGAATTACAAAAATTAAAAGATGACCAAGATTCCCAAGTATTGAAACAAACTTTTTCTGAGGTCAAAAATATCGGTTACGCAAAAATCAGCCTTTTAGTATCAGGTATGACACCAGAATCATTAGTTGGCGCTTCTAGTATTAAGTAGATTCGTCTATAACATTTCAATTACAATTAGAAACCTAATATTAGAAGTTAATATAAATTGTCACAAACGATTGCCCCCTTTATTCCACTTTTAAAGAAGGAAGCAGGAATCCATTTTCATGGTTCCTGCTTCTTCTTTTTGCATTAAAAGGACGAACGGTGTTAGTCACTGTTCGTTTTTTTCAATTTATCAAGTATAATGAACCATATTCAGATTATGCATACGATATTTCTTTGCGAGAAATCATATAGATAAGCCGGATAATACTAATAAACGAGGTTAATACATGAGCGAAAAAAGTTTTACGGATTATAATTTAAGTGATGAACTCACAAGAGCACTGGCCATTTTAAAATATGACACTCCCACCGAGGTTCAAACCGAAGTTATCCCTTTAGCATTGAGAAATCAAGATCTTGTCGTAAAATCACAAACAGGCAGCGGTAAAACCGCTTCTTTTGCTATTCCTATATGTGACATGATTGACTGGGAAGAAAGAAAGCCTCAAGCATTAATTCTTACCCCGACTAGGGAACTTGCCGTTCAAGTTCGCGAGGACGTAACAAATATCGGCAGGTTTAAACGAATTAAGGCAATGGCAGTCTATGGAAAAGAACCCTTTTCGAAGCAAAAAGAAGAATTGCAGCAAAAAACGCATGTCGTCGTTGGGACACCAGGACGTGTCATGGACCATATCGACAGAGAGACCCTCGTACTAGACGAAATCAAGTATCTTATTATTGATGAAGCAGATGAAATGCTTAATATGGGGTTTATCGACGAAGTCGAAGCGATTATAAAAGAGCTTCCGTCTGACAGAGTCACGATGGTATTTTCGGCTACCTTACCACAGGATGTTGAGAACCTCTGCCATAAATACATGAACAATCCTGTTAATATCGAGATCGCTTCTACCGGGGTCACGACCGATACGATTGAACATCTGTTAATTGAGGTGAAAGAAGAAGATAAGCTTTCTCTGCTAAAAGATGTTACAGTTATTGAAAATCCAGACAGCTGTCTTATTTTTTGCCGAACAAAAGAACATGTGGATACGGTGTACAGCGAATTAGAAGGCTCCAATTATTCTTGTGAACGACTCCATGGGGGATTAGAACAACAAGATCGGTTTGCCGTAATGGACGGCTTCAAAATGGGAAATTTCCGCTATCTCGTTGCAACGGATGTGGCCGCACGTGGAATAGATATCGATAATGTAACTCTCGTCATCAATTATGACGTCCCGATGGAAAAAGAAAGCTATGTCCACCGTACAGGAAGAACGGGACGTGCAGGCAATGAAGGCAAGGCGATTACGTTTGCCACACCATATGAAGGGAAATTTGTTCGCGGGATTGAACGATATATTGGGTTTGAGATTCCGAAAATGGAGGCACCTAAGCCTGAAGACGTCGCGAAAGGAAAAGAGGCTTTCGCGGAAAAAATTAGCGGCCGACGCGTCGTGAAAAATAATAAAACGGCTCGAATTAACCAAGGTATTATGAAGCTCCATTTCAGTGGAGGAAAAAAGAAAAAGATGCGCGCGGTCGATTTTGTCGGGACCATCGCAAAAATTCCTGGTGTCACAGCCGATGATATTGGCATTATCACCATCCAGGATCAAATGACCTATGTCGATATTCTGAATGGGAAAGGCTCACTCGTCTTACAAGCGATGGAGAATGCCACCATAAAAGGGAAGAAACTGAAAGTTAGCAAAGCGCTGAAATAAGGACAGACATGTAGAGCGATTATCTAGTATAATCGCTCTTTCATTTTGTCTATTCACATAAAATTCCCGCTATTCTGATAAATATTGTACTATTAAGATATTAACAGGAAAAGTGGAGGATTTTACAATGAAAAAACGAAAGCTCGCACTACAAATTTTTGGCTGTATCATTCTTGTTTTCTTATTTGTAACCGTTTCCAACACACTGACACTAAAGTCAAAACAACCTGTCCCCCACGTTACAAAAGTAGTAATTAACGAGAAAGAAGCGGTTCAGCATTTGTCCAAAGCCATCACATTCAAAACGGTATCCTATCAGGACCGAAGTAAGTTTGATTTTAAGGAATTCCAGAAGTTTATTGCCTTTTTACAGGAAAGCTTCCCAAACGTTTATGAACAGCTTGAATTTGAAAAGGTTAATGATTACGCACTGGTTTATAAATGGCAAGGTTCAGATACGAGCAAAAACCCCATCGGTTTAACAAGTCATTATGATGTTGTTCCTGTCTTATCTGGAACGGAAGCCAATTGGGAGCAAGATCCTTTCAGTGGTGCTGTTGTGGACGGTAAGATATGGGGCCGGGGAACGTTAGATGATAAGATCGGCGTGATCGGAATTTTAGAAGCTGTTGATTATTTAGTAACTGAAGGTTTCAAACCGGAGCGTGATATGTATTTCATGTTTGGATTTGATGAAGAAATTGGTGGTGACGAAGGGGCTAGCGCCATTGTAGACACCCTAAAAGATAGAGGGGTCACGTTTGACTATGTTTTAGATGAAGGGGGCGCGATTGTCGAAAACATGGTTCCTGGGGTGAACCAGCCTGTTGGTGTCGTTGGTATTTCTGAAAAAGGATCTGCTACGGCAGAATTAACGATTGAAGGCAGCGGCGGTCACTCCTCCCAGCCAAAGGACCACACCAATATTGGCCGGATATCAAAGGCGATAGCTAAATTAGAAGATACCCAGTTTAATGGTGACCTTAGAGGTCCGGGGGAAGACTTATTTGAATTTGTTGCACCGGAAATGAGTTTTGGAATGAAATATGTGTTTGCCAACAAAGGTATTTTCGAGCCAGTGATTGAAAAAATATTACTTGGTCAGCCAGCTTCTGCAGCATTAATTCGTACCACTATCGCCCCAACGATTTTTCAGGCGGGCGAGCAATATAATGCTTTACCAGAAAAGGCTACAGCAATCATCAACCTCCGTCTTATGCCTGGTGATTCCTTAGGAGAGGTAAAGAAGTTCATTAAAGCTACCATAGAAGATGATGATATTAAAGTGACGATAACGGGAAATGAAGCATCCAAGGTGTCTTCGATTAAGGGATGGCCCTTTAAGTCGATTCAACAAGCAGCAAGGAATGTTTACGGGAATGCAGTCGTTGCCCCCTATTTAATGTTTGCCGGCTCTGATGCACGGCAATATGACACTATTTCGAAGAATACGTACCGGTTCTTACCTGTCCAGATTACTTCAGAAGACCTCAACCGAATGCATGGCACGAATGAACATGTCAGTATCGAAAACTACCTGAAGGCGATTCAGTTTTATGCGGAAGTCATTTTGGAGTCTAATAAATAAGTAGAGATCTTTTCACAACTTTTATTTACTTTAAGATAAGTGTAAATAAGTAAAGCTCATTAATGCCAATTCCTCAAGCCATTTTAATCAAACGTTTGATTAGTTTTTCAATCAATGAAAGTGAAATAACAAGGAGATTTCTTAATGAATGTGAAAAAAGCTCATAAGGAATCATTAAATATTTAGAAAGGATACCGTAATCTAAAACGGTATCCTTTTTTAATAAAAAAATCACATAAAAGGGTAAAAATAGAAGAAGATAAAATTATTAATGTTCTTAGGAGGCTAAATTTTGCTAGAAAAAGCTTTCATTAAGACACGGCTGATTTTTATTGTTCTTTTAATTGTGTTCATCACCACTAGCGAACAAAGTAAAGACGTACTAGCGTTTACAAGTCAGGTGCTGCAAAGAGGTTCGACAGGAGAGGACGTAATTGAGTTACAGTCACGACTCAAATATAACGGCTTTTATAAAAGTGAGGTGGACGGTGTATTTGGCTGGAATACTTACTGGGCCGTTCGGAATTTTCAAGATCAATTCGGTCTCCCAGTCGATGGAATTGTCGGTGCAAAAACAAAGGCTGCTATTGTTAAAGCTACAAAGTATGAAAAACCAGGTTCATCAGGTAATAATTCTGCTAATGTACCATCCGGTTTTTCACAGAATGATATTCAATTGATGTCTAACGCTGTTTACGGGGAATCACGTGGAGAGGAATACACTGGGCAGGTCGCTGTTGCAGCTGTTATTTTAAATCGTGTCACCAACTCTTCATTTCCTGATACGGTGGCAGGTGTCATCTATCAACCCGGGGCCTTTACTGCTGTAGCAGATGGCCAGATTAATTTAACTCCTAATGCGACAGCGAAGAAAGCAGTTATGGATGCCATCAACGGCTGGGATCCTAGCGAAGGGGCTATTTACTATTTTAATCCTGACACTGCGACAAGCAGTTGGATATGGAGTCGTCCACAAATTAAAAGAATTGGAAAACATATATTTTGCCGATAGAGTATAAAATGAACCTGGCTGAGACCAGAAATCTGATGCATTTTACGGTTCAGACATTATTTGTGAGTAATCATTTAGGACAAGACCAAAAAAAGACTTGGAAGCTCAATACAGCCTCCAAGTCTTTTAATATGTGTGCATTTATGATGGGCCTAAATGGACTCGAACCATCGACCTCACGCTTATCAGGCGTGCGCTCTAACCAGCTGAGCTATAGGCCCAAAAATTTAATTGGAGCGGGTGAAGAGAATCGAACTCTCATCATCAGCTTGGAAGGCTGAGGTTTTACCACTAAACTACACCCGCAAATAAAAAAATGGCTGGGCTAGCTGGATTTGAACCAACGCATGTCGCAGTCAAAGTGCGATGCCTTACCGCTTGGCTATAGCCCAATATGTTAAAAATAAATGGGGCGACTGATGGGAATCGAACCCACGAATGCCTGAACCACAATCAGGTGCGTTAACCACTTCGCCACAATCGCCAAAATCTATATATCAATAGTAGGAAACCTACTAGAAAAAAATGGCGGTCCGGACGGGACTCGAACCCGCGACCTCCTGCGTGACAGGCAGGCATTCTAACCAACTGAACTACCGGACCAAATTGCGGGGACAGGATTTGAACCTGCGACCTTCGGGTTATGAGCCCGACGAGCTACCGGACTGCTCCACCCCGCGACGATTAAAAAATATGGAGGAGGAAGAGGGATTCGAACCCCCGCGCGGTTTGACCCGCCTGTCGGTTTTCAAGACCGATCCCTTCAGCCAAACTTGGGTATTCCTCCAGTTTCAAACAAAAATTCATTGGTAGCGGCGGAGGGGATCGAACCCCCGACCTTACGGGTATGAACCGTACGCTCTAGCCAGCTGAGCTACACCGCCAAAGAACAAATATAATTTATGGTGGAGGATGACGGGATCGAACCGCCGACCCTCTGCTTGTAAGGCAGATGCTCTCCCAGCTGAGCTAATCCTCCACAATGATGAAAGTTTTTTTCTTGCGTAAAAAAACTTTGGTGACCCCTACGGGATTCGAACCCGTGTTACCTCCGTGAAAGGGAGGTGTCTTAACCACTTGACCAAGGGGCCGCTATAAATAGTAAGCAAAATAATAGCCCCGATTGGGGCAAGCCTGGCAACGTCCTAC
>NZ_JBALOS010000155.1:3681-3841 GCF_036962765.1 Neobacillus drentensis | reverse complement strand
GAGTAGTATTGCCTATCTGTTAATGCTATTAAACTTTCCATTGCCGCTATTCCCAAATTTCTTGTTTGTCGATTTCAGCGACATCCCAGCATTAATTGCCACGTTGATTTTTGGACCGATGGCAGGAATATTAGTTGAGTTTTTTAAAAACGTCCTTAAT
>NZ_JBALOS010000155.1:0-3625 GCF_036962765.1 Neobacillus drentensis | reverse complement strand
GGGCCATATAGCCAATTTCGTTGCTGGAATTGTGTTTATCCTGCCAACATATTTTGTATATAATAGACTAAAAACTAGAAAAGGTATGACACTAGCATTAATTACCGGAACGGCAATCATGGCGGTTATGATGAGTATCTTAAATTACTTCTTTATTTTACCTGCTTATACCGTTCTTATGGGCTTTCCAGATATGCGGAATTTGGTAGTGCCAGCCATCTTACCATTTAACATTTTAAAAGGCGTCATGATGTCCGTAATCTTTATGCTTCTATTCATTCGGATGCAGGCTTGGGTTAATAAATTTACAACCATTAAAAGCGCCTAAAAAGTACGACAGCAGGAAGGTCCGTCCTTCCTGCTCTTTTATTTGGATTTTATTAAAAATGAATTTAGCAAAATCACATCTGTAGATTAACAATGCCCCAAAAATAAAAAACCCCCTCATCTAAGTAGGTGAGGGGCAGTAGCTTAAAGTTTAGTGAACAAAATATTATTCAAATTTAGTTGGATTGCCATCAAAAGATTCGTCTGCTACTTTAATGGAATCAGTAGGACAGCCTTCGAAAGCATCCATCATGTCATCGATTAATACATCTGGAATTTCCACAATTCCTTCATTATCATCAAGAGTTACGAATGCGATACCTTCATCATCGTAATCATAGATATCTGGTGCAGCTGCTCCGCAAGCGCCACATGCGATACATGTTTCCTTATCAACAATTGTATACTTTGCCATGAAAAAAACCTCCCAGTAAATTAGAAAAATAATACTTCACATTTCCATTATCAATCTGAAAACGGATAACTCATATCTATTGTAAAACTGTATCGACAACTTTTCAATAGAAAAATGCCCATATTCCTTTAGTAATATAGTTGATTTTCTAAATCTTCCACATTTTTGGGCAACAAGTTCCTTTATTTCATGGTAGAATAAAGAGGAAAAATGGCTATTTTGTCGAATATTTGCGAAATAAGTGGTGGGAGGTTCGTATGCTGCAGATTGAATCCATCATTCTTTATAGTATAGAACAAATAAACAAGGAACGGACCATTTATTCACTTTATCACCTTCTGAATGGTAAAAAGTCATCACAAACCATCCAAGATGCCCACTTATTTTCATTGAAACATTATTTTGGAATATACGATCAATTATCAAGGGAATCGTTCGAATCAATAATCCATTCGATGGCTGGCAAAAGGTTGATAAATAATATCGGTGAACAACGCTTTAACATAACTCCCCTTGGAAAGGAACTTCTCGAAAAAGGTCCACTCCCCCGATATATTAATGGCTGGAACTTTCATCAAATCACATCCTTATTCTGGGAAAGATTGTCCTTATTAGTTCAAGTTGTATCAAATTTAATGTTTGGAGAGACACGGTATATTCCTATCCAAAAAAACAAAGAAGTTCATAATTGGTTAAAATCTACCCTAAAAGAGATCACCCTGCCAAGGCTGGAAATGGGCAGCACTGTTTATTTTGAACTAAATAATTGTTTTGATGTGGGAAAAGAAGTTGACCCCTCACTTGTAGTATTTCGGTTAACAGGTTTTCAACAAATAGGATTGACCCCTCTTCAAGTCGCAAAACAGTTAAATTTAGATTTCCATGATTATCAAATTGGGTTTACAAATACACTTCATTATTTAATTCAAAAAATCAAGGATGAGGGTAATCAGTTAAAAATCTTGCCATATCTCATAAACGATTTAATGCAAGATGATGAATTGACCCTAACATCTAGGAAAACACAGAGATTATTAAATCAAGGATATACACTTGATATGATTGCAAATATTAGGCACTTAAAATTGAGTACTATAGAAGATCATCTTGTTGAATTAACCTTAAATATAGAGGGTTTTTCCATTGAACCTTACGTAGATAGAGAGTTACAAAATAAGATATTGGAAATTTCACGGCGAACAGCAACCAAACAGTTGAAGTTAATTAGAGAAAAAATAGGAACGGCAACCTATTTTCAAATTAGGCTGGTACTGGCGAAATATGGTGATAGATAATGGAATTAGAAAAAGTACTGAAAGATCATTTTGGATATACAACTTTTAAGACAGGACAAAAAGAGGTAATCGCCTCAATACTATCTGGTCAACATACATTAGCAATGCTCCCAACAGGAACGGGAAAATCATTATGTTATCAACTTCCAGGGCTAATGTTGCAAGGGCAAATTATTATAATTTCCCCACTTCTTTCACTGATGCAGGATCAAGTAGACCAATTTAAAAGATTTGGAGAAAAGAGAGTAATCGCTTTAAACTCATTCCTATCCGCAGATGAAAGACAGAATGCTCTTCATCATCTTAATCAGTATAAATATATTTTTATATCGCCTGAAATGTTAATGGTTCCCTATATCCTGCGAAAACTTCAAGAACTTACCATCGCATTGTTTGTAGTAGATGAAGCCCACTGTATTTCTCAATGGGGCTTCGATTTTCGACCTGATTATTCAAAACTAGGCGAAATAAGAAAAAAGTTTGGTAATCCGCTCACTCTTGCATTGACTGCCACTGCTACCAAAAAAGTGCGGGAGGACATCATTGATTCACTTCACCTGGAGGATATCGTAAAAATTGATTCAACGATTGACCGGCCAAATATCGGCTTTTATGTCAAAGAGTTACATGACTTCCGTGATAAGCAAGACGTTGTCCTTGAGCTTGTTACGAAATTGAAAAAGCCTGGAATCATATATTTTTCAAGTAAAAAGGTTGCCGAACAAATGGCATTATTATTAACAGAAAAAGGAATTTGCCAGGCAATGGCCTATCATGGCGGATTCGACCAAAACACAAGAATTCTGATTCAACAACAGTTTATTTATGGACAACTAGATGTTATATGTGCAACCAGTGCGTTTGGCATGGGAATAAATAAAGAAAATATCCGGTTTATTATTCACTTTCACATGCCGATGCAAATAGAATCTTATCTTCAGGAAATTGGAAGGGCAGGTCGTGATGGCGAACAAAGTCTTGCCATCCTTTTATATGCACCAGGGGATGAACAACTCCCTCTCCAGTTGGCTGAAAGTGAACTGCCGACAGAGCAGCAAATAAACTGGTTGTTTAAAAGGATATACGATGAACAGATTCACAAGGATGGAAAGATTACCTTAGGTGTGGAACTAATGGATCTGGGTGGTTTTTCAGAAATTCAATGGCGAATTGTTGAGGACATTATCATAAACACACCGCTGGAAAGAGTAAATCTTGAACGATTACAAAAGCTCATTAAGGAATTTGTTCATGAACGATTATCAATTAAAAAAAATAATATTTATTGCATGAAAAAATGGGTTGAATCTAATTTCTGCAGACGCGAATATATATTACAGTATTTTGATGAAACATTGTTGCACAAGGTTCACCAATGCTGTGACATTTGCGGACTTCAAATAAGCGATTATCAAACAAAACATGCCGCTAATTCTCCTTCTGTCAGAAAAACTGAACAAAACTGGAAGGACTATTTGGCAAATATTCTAATTAATAGTGAGTTGAGGGAATGAAAAAGAAGTATTTTGAATTAATTAATGGATTAACGGATAAAGATTTACTTTTTCATCTGTATATGACACAAGTC
>NZ_JBALOS010000154.1:0-13509 GCF_036962765.1 Neobacillus drentensis | reverse complement strand
TAATTGAAGCTAAAAGTTATTGTTTGTTTGCACGATTTTGTTTGTTTAGTTTTCAAAGAACAAGTCCGTTACTTCGTTTGAAGCAACTTTATAACTATATCATTTCAGTCATTCGTTGTCAACATTTTTTTAAAATATTTTCAACATCAATAAGTTAGTAACTCGTCAATAACGACTGCTTTAATATACTACCACCTTGCCGATGTTACGTCAATTAAAATCCTAAAAAAAATTTCCTCTTCCTATTTCCTTCTATATAAATAGCTCTGTTATTGGAAAGTGTAAATTTTCGCACCCCTTTAAAGCAACCATATAAATAGAAAAGCCGGCCCCATCATCAGGGCCAGCCAATTTTCTCTTACTTTGTAATTGTAATGATTCCTTCTTGCTTCAATTCCACTTGACCTTGTTTATTGATCACAATTTTCTCACCTTCAGCTAAGTTCGTGAAGACAATTGGCGTGATTGTAGAAGTGGCATGTTCTTTAATGTAATCTAAATCAACTTTTAATAACGGCTGTCCCTGTTCAATAATGTCATTTTCAGAAACTAACGTTTCAAATCCTTGACCTTTTAGATTAACAGTGTCAATACCAACATGAATCAGGATTTCACGGCCTGTATCAGATAAGATACCAATGGCATGTTTTGTAGGGAATAGGTTTACAATTTTTCCATTAACCGGCGAAACGACTGTTCCTTCAGCTGGTACAATCGCAAAGCCATCACCCATCATTTTACCAGCAAACACCTGATCCGGCACTTCCGTAATCGGCTTAATTTCACCTTTAATCGGCGCTGCAAACACTTCATTCTCACGCGCTTTTTCAAGTGCACCAGAATTTACGTTGTTTTGCTCGGCACCTTTATCAGCTGTATCAACAGAAGCCGCACTTGGTCTCTTACCAGACATAATATCCTTCATTTGTCCCTTAATGGTTTCAGAACGAGGTCCAAAAATCGCTTGAATGTTATTACCTACTTCAAGGACACCCGCAGCACCAAGTTTTTTCAATTCGTTTTTATCCACGTTTTTAATATCATTAACCGATACACGAAGACGTGTAATACACGCATCTAAGTGAGCAATATTTCCCTTACCGCCCATAGCCTCTAAAATATTAGATGCTAAATCACCCGCACCCGCTTTTCCTGTTGGTGCTTGATCTTCTTCCTCTAGTTCACGACCTGGTGTTTTTAAATTAAACTTCCGAATCGCAAAGCGGAAACCGAAATAATAAATAACTGCAAAGACTAGACCTACTGGAATTACGATCCAAGCATTTGTTTGCGGATTGATTAATCCAAATAGAATATAGTCAATCAATCCACCTGAGAAGGTCATCCCAATTTTTACATTTAACAAGTGCATTGTCATAAACGATAATCCCGCAAAAATCGCATGGATACCAAATAATACCGGTGCAACAAATAAGAATGAGAATTCAATTGGTTCTGTAATACCTGTAAGGAAAGAAGTTAATGCTGCAGAAGCCATTAATCCACCTACAATTGCCTTCTTTTCCGGACGAGCTTCATGATAAATTGCAAGTGCAGCAGCAGGAAGTCCAAACATCATGAACGGATATTTACCTGTTGTGAAAGTACCTGCCGTTAAGTGTTGAACATTATCTTTAATTTGTTCCATAAAGATACGTTGGTCACCACGAACAAGTTCTCCTGCAGCATTTGTATAACTTCCAAATTCATACCAGAATGGCGCATAGAAAATATGATGCAATCCAAATGGAATTAACGACCGTTCAATTACTCCAAAAATAAAGGCTGCAACGGTTCTGTTTGCATCAACCATGTTGGTTGAGAATGCATTCAGACCTGATTGAATTGGCGGCCAAATAACAATCATTAACAAGCCTAAAAGAACAGTACTTGCAGCTGTCGCAATCGGTACAAATCGTTTACCAGCAAAGAAACCTAGATATGATGGTAATTCAATTTCGAAGAATTTGTTATACATATACGCAGCAATCAGACCGACGATGATACCTCCGAAAACACCCGTTTGCAGTGTCGGTATCCCTAATACAGAAGCATAACTTTGAGGATGCTTTGCAAGTGCATCTGCATCAATGCCCAAAGCAGTTCCCATTGTTGCATTCATAATTAGGAACCCTACAATCGCAGCAAGTCCAGCTACACCTTCTCCTCCAGCCAGCCCAATCGCTACCCCAACAGCAAATAACAGTGACAGGTTTCCAAAAATAACACTACCAGCTTGTTCCATAATCTTTGCAACCATAGCAATGGCACTATTGTCTAAGAATGGAGCGAGGTCAATTAATGTTGGGTTTTGAAGCGCATTACCAACTGCTAATAATATCCCAGCAGCCGGCAAAATCGCAACCGGTAACATAAGTGCTTTACCGACTTTTTGTAAAACACCAAAAGCATTTTTAAACATAAAAAAATACCTCCTAATTTTTTGTACAGCTCATAAAGCGGTTACATATTTGAGAAATACCAACAAAAAAAGGCATGAGTAAAAGTTCAATTAAATGAAGATATGGGTATAGATTACCCCATTCACTTCATTTCAATTAAACTTTTTACTCATGCCTGATCGAATCAGTAACACGTAAGAATAAGTGCTATTTATATTTTTTTTGAAGTCGCTGTAAATGCATGGTTAGATATACTGCTTCTGCATCAAAGACTTTCATTTTTAAGGATTGTTGCATCACTTTTATGAGCTTCCATGAGAGATTATAGCATATAGGATATTCATCTTTCAATAGGGAAGCAATTTTTTCTGGTTCATCTACTTTTTCACCTTTAACAACCCTATCGATAGCAAAATGAAGGTGACGAACAAGTCTCATATAATCGATTCCTTCTTTATCGATCTCGATTTCAAGTTGCTCTTCAACCATATCCACTAGTCTGCTGACAAGCTGGGAATGTTGATTTACATCTGAAAGATCCTTATTGGTTATGGCACTGTGAATGTGGAGGGCGATAAAACCAATCTCACCAGTCGGAAAGCTAATGCCAGTTTTATCCTTAATAAGCTGGACTACTTCGGCAGCCACTTCATACTCATGGCGATAAAGCGCCTTCGTTTCGACTAAAAATGGATTTTTCATTTCCATCCCTTGTGAAGCTCTCGTTAAGGCAAACATCAGATGGTCTGTTAGGGCAACATGAATATGTTCATTCAGCATCGAATTCGTACGTTGTTTAATTAAGTCAATCGACGCTATGATAACCTCTAAAAATTCATTATCAATAAAAGGCAGTAATTTAATATAATTTTGCTGTTCTTTTTCATTTTTTAAAACAAAGAGTTTTTCGACTGAATCTGTTTCGATCAAGTCTCCGTGTTTACGATTAAAACCAATCCCTTTGCCTATTAAAACAACTTCTTCATAAGAAGGGTGTTCAGCAATCAACACATTATTATTTAAAACCTTTTCAATTTTCAGTTGCGCCATACCCTTTTCCCCATTTCTCCCATTTCACCTTGATAATTAAAGGATAAAAGAGTGAAAACAGGAAGTCAACGACATTGTTCGACAACATTATGTCTAACCAAATGGTAAATTATACAATCCACCTAATTAATGAAGCAAAAGTAAGATCAAATAAAAAAGAACTGTGGAAAGCCCACAGTCCTCATTTTTTTATTTTAAGAAAATGAAATATAGAACAAAGATTACAAAGAAGAAGTACATGATTGGATGAATTTCTTTTGTTCGGCCCTTTATGATCATTGTAATAGGGTAAAAGATAAAGCCAATAGCAATACCGGTGGCAATGCTGTAAGTCAGAGGCATTGCTATCATCGTTAAGAATGCCGGAACAGCTATTTCAAAACGCTGCCAATCAATTTTTCCTAATGAAGATACCATTAACACCCCAACAATAATTAATGCAGGTGCCGTTACAGGTGCAGTAACAACTGATAATAACGGAAAGAAGAATAGCGATAAGATAAATAATCCTGCTGTTACTAAAGCCGCAAATCCTGTTCTAGCCCCAGAGGCAACCCCTGCAGATGACTCAATGTAAGAGGTTGTTGTGGATGTACCAAGTACAGCACCAACAGTTGTTGCAATTGAATCCGAAATTAACGCGCGTCCAGCTCGTGGAAGCTTATTGTCTTTCATAATTCCTGCTTGGTTTGCTACTGCAACAAGTGTTCCAGCATTGTCAAAGAAATCAACAAACAAGAAGGTAAGAATAATTCCAAGCATTGCTGTTGAATAAAATGAACTATCTCCAAATGACGAGAAGGCTGCACCAAAGGTCGGTGATAAACTTGGAACTGTATCGACTACTTTATGCGGCAAATCAATTAAGTTAAAGATCATTCCAACGATGACAGTGATGACCATTCCATAAAATACTGCTCCATTAATCCCTCTAGTCATCATAATTACAGTGATGATAATCCCAAAAATAGCAAGCAAAGTAGGTCCAGCAGTTAGATCCCCTAAACCAACAAGTGTTGCATCATTATTGACCACAATTCCAGCATTTTGCAACCCGATAAAGGTAATGAATAAGCCAATCCCCGCACCAACTGCGTGTTTTAAATCAATTGGAATCGCGTTAATAATTTTTTCACGCAGTCCAGTCAGCGTTAATAAGAAGAAAAATACACCTGAGATAAGAACGGCACCAAGGGCATGTTGCCAAGGAATCCCACTGCCTAATACAACAGTATAAGCAAAGAACGCATTCAAGCCCATTCCCGGCGCTAGTGCCAGCGGATACTTCCCGAGAAGTCCCATTACAATCGATCCTATTGCGGATGCAAGAGCTGTTGCCACAAATACTGCACCATAGTCCATTCTTAAGGCATCAGGATAATCCTTGATTGATGCTAATGATAATGTTAACGGGTTAACAACTAGTATATAAGCCATTGCTAAGAAGGTAGTTAATCCCCCAATAAACTCGCGGCGATAATTCGTACCATGTTTCTCAAACTCAAAATACTTCTGCATTTCTATTCCCCCTAAGGTCTTTTCTTTATTATGCAAAAAAGCTCCGGCATCATTCTACCGGAGCGTGACTTTAGGCATGTGCAATAAATAGAGGCTGGCCTCTATTTTAAAACACTGCCTCGTAGTCAAGCCATTTACGGTAGCTCGGTAGAAACTTTTGGGCCATATCCCCAAGATTATACGATGCAATTAATATTAATATTCTCTTAACTCGTTTTTTATTTTAGCAGGAATCCTATCTCTTGTAAATATAAAATACGAACGATATTAAAAAAAATTTTAATATCGTTCGTATATGATGAATGTATTCTTAGATAGTGGTGATTATTACGAAATTCACTCCCTTTTAGTGGGCAAGCCCGAGAGCCTCCTCGGTCGGTCTTCCATATGGGATCTCATCTGGCTCACGTACACGCATGAGTTTCGCGAATTTAGCAAAAATCAATTCAATAAAAAATCAATATTTACCATTTAAAAAGCTAAATAAATAAGAACCGGACCTATATTAGATCCAGTTCTTACCTGCCGCACAAGGCGCTTCTTTTTTTATTGTCTAGCCTCAGCGCCCAAGGGCTGAAGCTTTTTTATTCCCATTCGATTGTTGCTGGCGGCTTACTGGTGATGTCGTAAACTACCCGGTTTACATGTGCTACTTCGTTAACAATACGTGTCGAAATGAGTTCTAGGACATCCCATGGAATCCTTGCCCAATCGGACGTCATTCCGTCAATAGAGGTCACGGCACGAATACCAATTGTGTAATCGTACGTTCTTGCATCCCCCATTACTCCGACACTGCGAATGTCTGGTAACACGGTGAAGTACTGCCAAATTTCACGGTCTAGACCCGCTTTTTTAATTTCCTCGCGTAAAATCCAATCAGATTCGCGGACGATTTCCAGTTTATCATCTGAAATAGCTCCTAACACACGAATACCTAGACCTGGGCCAGGGAATGGCTGTCTCCAGACGATGTCATCTGGAATCCCAAGCTCGGTTCCAAGCGCTCGGACTTCATCCTTAAATAAGGTATTCAGCGGTTCAATCAGTTTAAACTGCATATCTTCTGGTAATCCGCCTACGTTATGATGAGACTTAATTGTTTGTGCCGTTGCTGTTCCACTTTCAATAATATCGGTATAAAGCGTGCCTTGGGCTAAAAACTCAATCCCTTCGAGTTTTGTCGCTTCATCATCAAATACATAAATAAACTCATTGCCAATGATTTTACGTTTCTTCTCTGGATCAGAAACACCTTCCAACTTCGATAAGAAACGTTCTTTGGCATCGACTTTGATGACATTCATGTGGAAGCCTTCAGAAAAAGTCTTCATCACGCTCTCAGCTTCATTTTTCCGAAGCAGACCATGGTCGACAAAAATACAGGTAAGCTGGTCGCCAATCGCCTTATGAATAAGCACGGCAACAACAGAAGAGTCCACCCCGCCACTTAAGGCACAAAGGACTTTTTTGTCGCCAACCGTTTCACGAATCTTTGCCATTTCCATTTCAATAAAGTTGCCCATTGACCAATCGCCGGTGCATTCACACACATTAAAGACGAAATTTCTTAACAGTTCATTCCCATAAACCGAATGACGTACTTCTGGATGAAACTGAACAGCATACAGCTTTTGCTCCTCATTACTCATCGCTGAAATCGGGCAGGTTGGGTTTGTGCCATCCACGGTAAAACCTGAAGGTGCTTCCACAACAAGGTCACCATGGCTCATCCACACAGTCTGTTCAGTTGGCTGGCCGCTAAATAACGCTGATGGATGCTGCACTGTCATGGTTGCTTTTCCATATTCACGTTGGTTCGCTTTTTCAACCTTTCCATTAAAATGAACAGTCATTAATTGCATTCCGTAGCAAATTCCTAGGATCGGCAGACCCATTTCAAAAATGGCCTCATCACAGCGGAAGGAATTTTCATCGTACACACTATTTGGCCCGCCGGAGAAGATAATCCCTTTTGGGTTTAATTTACGAATTTCTTCTGCTGTAATCGTATGCGGATGTAGCTCACTATAAACCCCAAATTCACGGATCCTACGGGTAATTAACTGGTTATATTGACTCCCAAAATCTAATACAATAATCATCTCGTGCTTGCTTGGCAAAGCATCCACCTCAATCTTCTCAAGTTATAGTTATTATTAACCTTTCCATTAAAGGTTATAAAAAAAACTAGAATTCTCCCTTCCATAAAACACCAGGAAGGCAGAATTCTAGTTTTCTCGCAAAAAGACCACAGAAAAATCCCGCCTTCATAGTCAGATCATTATACGGTGACCCGGTAGAGACTCTCGAACCATATTATCGAGGATATATGAAGAAGACGTACTATATTTTGAAAAGCACGAGCATCCTTTCCATCGGGTGCTCGTGCTTACATGAATTAGTACATATTGTAACAATAGGTCGTTTTTCTGGTCAAGTAATTGTTTTTTTGATTAAATTTTCCCATAATTCATGCGATTCTTTCCAAGTTCCCTTTGGCAGGTGTTGATGATACAAATAATTTTCATAAATCGCAGTCAATCGAGTCATCTCTCTCGTTGAAAAGAATGAATCAATGTAGCGGGCATAGTTTCGTAATGTTTGGTTTTCTTTCCGCTTCAACCCATAGCGATCAAACTGTTCCAATAAGGCTAAGTAGGCTGCACCGAAATTTTCGTCCTTTTTCTTAAATCGGTATAACATTAACAAACAGTATGGGACCCACTTGCCGCGAATACGATAAAGAATGCCGGCCACTCCACTTAAAAGTAGGAACAAGAAAATCATTCGCTTCCAATTGTTTTTGAAAAACAATTTGGTTTCCGCCCAGATTCTTTTCACATCAAACCATTTATTCGAATCATTTGTTGGATTGGTATCCTTAATCTCTTCTTGCTGAGGCTTTTTCACCGGTGGTGTGCTGGTCGATTGATTATTGGATGATGTCCCCCCTGCTTCATAATTAATAATAATTTCATTTGAAAAACCTTTCGTTGGCTCAAATGGTACCCAGCCTTGGTTTGGGAAATAGACCTCAACCCAGGAGTGGGCATTATTATTCGTTACCTGATAAATCTGTGTCCCTGAATCCTCATCACTATATTGAAGAAAGTCCCCGCCTGTGAACCCTTTTACCCAACGTGCTGGAATCCCTAGCGTTCGCAGCATAACGGCCATCGAAGAGGAGAAATTATCACAATATCCCCTTTTTGTCTCAAACAAAAACTGATCAACATAATCATCGTTGGTGTCAGGTACCGCGACATTTTTCTGATCATAGGAGAACTCAGATCTTCCGAAATAGTTTTCTATCGCTTTTGCCTTATCATACCAATTGGTTTCTGTGGCAGTAATCTCTTCTGCTAATGCTTTCACTCGCGGCGGCAGCTCTTCTGGCAGAAGGGTATATCTTTGATAAAATTCTTGGTTGATGCTTGTTGGGTTGAAACTTGTTGTCTGAATTAAGTCCCTAGCCTTGTATTTTGGTCTTTCAAATTCAACCGTAAAGACCCGAGGTACGGCTGGTTCATTATTATCACCAAAAAGGCTGATTCTTTCATTGGTGGTATCGATTTCAAATCGACTGCCATCCGGGAGCATCTTTAAAACTTTGTTAATTCCGGCTGGATACATAAGATAGTTGAAATGATATGCCGGGTTTGTGACGACCCGTGCCGATTCTTTAATTGTTTCTACTGTTCCAGGCAGTGAAAAGACAGGGACAAGGTCTTCCTGACGAAATGTTATTGGCGTCGTTCCAGAAGTGAGCCAGCCTTTTCCTGTATACCTATCTTTTGTCTCCATCTTCCAATAATTCTTTCCATTCCCTCCATATTGAAAGACGGGGTTATTATCCCCTATAAATGGACCGCCCAATTCAGCATCGTTTGTTCCATACCCTATTCGATGAACCCCGCTTGCCTTACGTTCTGGAACTTTGTCGTTAGCAGCCGTTAAATATGGAACAGGATCCGGCCAAAATGGTGCGGCTTTTGGTGCAGCGATACCAACTAAAACACTTAACGAAATCATAACTACGAGCGGCACCATCCACCTTCGCAGGTAGGTCGATTCGGTGCTGACATTTTCCTTTTGAATGATGCGGTAAAAGGTCAGCATTCCCATCACCGCAAAACCAGCCACCACCGTTCTGACAATCGCGGCTTTGGCAACATAAGGTGTAAAAGTATCTAAAACCGTTATATAGACTAGTGTCATAAAGAAAAAAATAAAGATCTGCTTTCGATTTAAGATCCAGTAATTTATTAAGTACACCATTAGCCAAAGCAGGATAAAAAATAACAATGTCCTGAACTCGTTCGATAATCCATTCCAGTTCCTTGCTGCGAGCAATCCAAAGTTATCAGCTATATCTCTAAAGAAGTCCTTGACCCATGTTGAATCAAAGAGCCCTTCTTCATAGTGAAGCCGGTTAATGGCATAGAAAATAAAGAAAGTCTTTATACTATATTTCCAAAACCATTTAAAATGTAAGAAAGATAAAGCAAACGAGATCACCAAAAAGATAATAAATATCTCAATATGCTCTGTTTCTGTTAATTGTTCAATGGGCCGCAGCCATTCCCATAATAGAAAAAAACTAAATGTATATAACAAAAATGATGAAAAATCTCTTTTAATCATCGGAAGTTCACCCCCGAAAAGGCAGCCATGTGTTCGCCTTCCTGAACCCATACCACCCGGACTCCGCGGCCATTAGCGATTGCCATCAATGACCTCTCATCATCTGTCGGAGCTTCTTTCTCCCCTTTAATCAGAAAAAGCGTAATCGTTCCACCTTTTCTCTGGCCAAGAAAGCTCGCTTTTTCAATTAGGGGTTTAGTAATCTGGGCTGTGACAAGCATAAACGAAACCGCTTGTTGGATGAGCAGACCGTCTGTATCCAACACCTTTTCAAAAGGGATGATGCACTTCGCCTCTAATTTGGCCAAATGATAAAAAAGCTGCTGGAGGTGCTGTTCCCCACCGCGAATCGGAAAGGAGGCACGTTCGGTGCTAATCGTTAACAGACCTGTCTGGGCTCCTTTTTTCAAAATAGCCCGTACTAATGAGGCTGTGAACGAAACAACGGGCTCAAACTGCTTATTCGGTATGCAGTCCATGATCACAAAAACATCATGTGATTGCCGCTGCTCAAATTCCTTCGTCATCAGCACATTTCGTTTGGCGGAAGCTTTCCAGTTGATCCACGAGAAGCGATCACCCGGCTGGTAATCCCTTACCCCAGTCGCCATCGATGTATCACGCTGGACACGTTCCCTGGAAGCCGTTAAACCTGAATCATAATGATTTTCAAACGATCGATATAATAGCTCTGTATACGCAGGATAGACAATGATTTTGCCCTCTTTAACAACCTTCTTTTCCTTCTCAAATAAACCGAGTGGATCGCCGATTCTTAGCGTAAAGGATTCAAAAAAATGTTCCCCGCGCGGTAGTTCATCAATGATATATTCATAAGAAAATTCCTTCCTTAAGCCTGGAAGAAGCAAGGCCTTCGGTTTCTTTTGCTGGGGAGCAAATTTCAAGGAATCATCTAACTGGTCCTCAATTAGTAAATAAAAGAGCGGAAAAGTGTTTGCCCTTTTTACATAAACCATCACCTTTAATGGCTCTCCGGCATTATAGTCGGCTTTTGGCAATACTCGTGTCACCTCAAGCTCATTTAAAGAGTAGAACGATAGGGCGACACAATAAATCGCAAAGGGTAAAAAGCTGTATAATAAAAACCAGCTAACAAAGCCCCCTTGGAACATCGCATAAGAAAACGTTAATAAAATCAAAAAAAGCAACAGGATAAACTTCCAGACTTTTTTCAATATCGGCCAAAATTTTTCCATTTATTTCACTAACCTTTGGACCGGAACCGGGACTCTGGCAACCACCTGGTTCACTAATTCTTCAGCGGAAATCCCTTCGAATTTTGCTTCTGACTTTAAAATAATCCTGTGGGATAAGACAAATCGAGCTAAATACTGGATGTCATCCGGCAGAACATAATCGCGGCCATACATATAGGCATAAGCCTGTGCAGCTTTCATCAAGGAAATGGAACCCCTAGGACTTGCCCCAAGGTAGACACTGCCGTGGCCCCTTGTACGGTTAACGATATCGACAATATAGCGCTTCATCGTGTCATCAACAAACACATCTTTGATTTCTTTCTGCAAATCGAGAAGACCTTCCAGGTCAATGGCTGGAGTTAGCTCTTCAATCGGCGGCACCTTTTGTGCGCGATTCAACACTTCGATTTCCTCTTGTAAGTCCGGATAACCCATTCTCATTTTTAATAAAAAACGGTCCAACTGTGCCTCGGGAAGCGGATAGGTTCCTTCATATTCGATTGGGTTTTGCGTCGCCATAACAAAGAATGGCTGATTCAGTTGATGGGTTACCCCATCAATCGTAACACTTGCTTCCTCCATCCCTTCTAATAGCGCAGACTGCGTCTTTGGGGATGTCCGGTTAATCTCATCAGCGAGAATAATGTTCCCCATTAACGGACCGGGACGAAATTGAAATTCCATTTCTTTTGGATTATATATAGAGACTCCGGTAACATCGGATGGCAGCAGATCCGGAGTGAATTGAATCCTACGGAAATTAGCATTAACTGACTTGGCCAAGGCACGGACCATCATCGTTTTCCCGACACCTGGTACGTCTTCCAAAAGTACGTGGCCGCCAGCTAATAGGGCAACCAAGCTAAGTTCAGCTACGTCCCTTTTACCAATCATAACCTTTTCAATGTTTACTAGTATTTTTTCAATTGTGGGGTTCATGTGTTCAAGAGACAAGGTGACTCCTCCTCAGATGGATTATACCCATTTATGGCATTATATGTATGTATTCTATGTATTCCTAAAAAACTCCTTTATCGTATGACACACAATATACAAATCTAGGTAAATATTATTCGGAATTAGATTGAGTAAGGTTTCAACTTTAAGGAATGGCTGATATTTTAGATTAATGGCCGATTTTCAACCACGAATGGCAGAAAATACATTTTGTGGAAACCGCACGCATAAATAAAGCCTGCTTCCATAAAAAGAGCAGACTCTTAATTTATAAATCTTCTGGATAGATTGCTGTTTTTTCTTCCATGAAACATCCATACTTAATGCTTTTTGAATCCACTACTGTTCTTTTGATACACTTCCAAACTCATGGTATCTTTATCAACTATGCTAAATCCCAGTTATTCAATTTCAGAAATAATACGTGCTTATTAGGGATAATAAATTTACTGAAATAATATTTTTTCAGTTCTCAATCTTTTAATAAAATTGTCAAGCGCATCACTTTCATCATCAAATACTTTTATGGAGCCTTGTACAACACTAGCTCTCTCATCAGTTACATATACTTCCCAATGGTTATTATTACTGATTCTTATCCCTACTTCATTTTCTTTTAACGGATGTGCATTATACCAATTAAAACGTTGTAGCCCTTCATTTTTTATAATTTTCTTTGCTTTTTCATTCGTCATATTAAATCCTCCTTAGGATAACTTTAAGTTTAGTAAAATTATAGTTATAATTTTCATCCCCTGTACATACCACCACTGGGGATGGATCTATTTCTGATAAATATTCCGTACTATATCCGTCGGACCGACACTATCTCTAAAAATTCGATCATATTAATATTTCTATCTATTTGACTAGCCCACCTGGTAATTATTTATCTGCATTCACATCGGTTATCTACTTTAGGAAATAGATAAGGACTCAAAGCTCACTACTCTTTGAATCCTTGTTTATATCTAAATGATATTTTACTTCTATATACAACCACATAATTTATAAATCTTCTGGATTAATAGCTGTTTTTTCTTCCATGAGTTTTACCTTACTTTTAGGCACCCATCCAAGCCAAGTATCACGATCTACTCTTGGTAGATTTAAATCATTTCCTTTAAGTAGAGAGCCTGTTTTACGGATGCCAAGATAGTATTATTTATTCCTTTAACAATATTATGTCCAAAATACCAGCTAATTTCATTCTGATCCCAATTTAATTTATCTACCATTCTATTCATCCCTAAACTATTAGGAAAAACCTTGGTATCAGGGAATATAAAAATGGATTCAAAGCTCATTTGACTTTGAATCCTTTATTAACGACCCATATTTCCTGATTATATTTATTAATGCTATACAGCTCAGTTTAATTTTAAAATATGAGTGGCTTTCTGACTTCAAATAACTGTACATCTTCTTTTGGCACCCATTTTTCATAATAATATTTATCAGTTCTATCTAAACCTAAGGTTTTAGCTATTGAAGAATCGGAAGTACCAACCAGATATTGATTTTCATTTTCCTTATGCACATTTATCTCTACATTCTTATATTTTCCATACGTTTTAACATTAAAAGCATTCTTAAGATCTTTTACATTAATAATCTTAAAAAAGATATTAGGAAAATTATCCTCACTAAATCCTTCTTTAATAGATTGAGGATCATTTGTTACTAAATTAAAAGTGTCATCACCATTATCGTAT
>NZ_JBALOS010000153.1:3023-44370 GCF_036962765.1 Neobacillus drentensis | reverse complement strand
CAATAAAATCGGCAATTTGGATTCTCCCAATTGTGGATAATAAGGGGAATGTAGATCGATAAAAGAGGTCGACCCCTAAAACTGTAATATTAATTATCGTAGTAATGGTAATATTTATTCCAGCTAATATCATCCCACCCACACAGACGAATTTAGCCTTTTTTTTATCATTTAAAAATGGAAGCAACATCGTAAAGACAACCATTTCTCCAAAGGGAAAGGTGATGGTTTCTCTTAGAAATGTTTTTAAGACCGGTTTCAACCCATTTTCTAAAATGGGCTTTAGGTTCCCTAAATGAATCAAACCAGAAAAAACAATTAACAGCATCCCTAATATCGCCGTAAAGTAGACAATTCCAAAGAATATCTCACCAACTCGAGCTAATACTTCGAACCCCTTATGAAGGCCATAGATAATCGTAATGATCATCAAAGAATTGATGACAAAAAGCGGCGTACTATTATAAATAGTTGTCGTTAATAACTCTCCAAAATCTCGCAATACCCTTGATGCAAGATAAATAAAATAAGTAATATATAAAACCCCAATAAATCTTCCAAGCCATTTACCTACTATTTTTTGAAGATAACTAGTTAAAGGCAGGTCAGGATAGTACATATATAATCGATAATAAATAAAAAAGACACTGATACCGCCAGCTAATCCCAACAATATAGCAATCCAGGCGTCCTGTTTCACTTTTGCTCCGAGTCCAAGAAGAATAGCACTCCCCATCTCAAACAAAACAATCAGGACAAACAATTGGGTTGCACTTATTTTTGCCTTTTCCATGTACTTCCCCCATTTAAAGGGTTATTTATTCATATCTGACCAAAACGGATTCGTCCTAACCCCTTCGCGTCGAACGTAAGAATCTACCTTAACATTCACCTCTATGTCTGCAAAATAATTGTTCCAATCTCCCTTTAGTTTCCTCCAAACGTTAGGATTGGCTTTATGAACAACATCACCAAATCCGAAAATATCGCACTTTAGTCTCTGTGCTTCCTTTACTGTAGACTGTATCTCCTTTTTAATTGCTTTCTCCGTTAACTTTTCAATTTTCCCAATCGTTTTTGGGTCCATCAAGTCAATGGCAGTATTTGCTTCACTAACCCAGCCTTCATTTTCAATTTTTACATTTATTACTGGTCTTCCTTGTTTAAAGGCAGATGAAACCTTGGTTTTTGAGCGAATCGGAACAACACTAAGGGCATTCTTCTTCCCCTTCCATTTAAGAGTAATATCTGTACTCTTTGCTTTATCCAAGATCCAAATTACCCCACGAGACTTTCTACTTTCAATCCAATCTATCAATGCACCATCTTTAAATACTGCTAATCCATCCGCTGCGAGTAAAGCATCAGTCGTCGTTTTTTGTAAATTCACTGCCTGATTGGCTTTTTCTTTTTCACCTATTAGGCTATAGCCATTTAAAATAGGCTCTTTTCCGTTTCCGACAATTCCATCAATAATATCATCGATACTTACACTCATATTTTCGCCTTTCATTGCCTCAGTAAATTTGATCTCTTTTGTAATTTTGGTAACAGGCAGTTTATCAAGAATGGTCAAAGTAGTCACTATTTCCTCAGCAGAAGAATCTCTAGCTACCACTATCTCTGTAGTCGTTCTAAATTCTGGATCTCTGGCAAAGGCATCCAATAGATTAAGCATTAAAGTTCTATCTCTCGCTACTTCTTCACTAACAACGACTAAATTGGTATGTGCATAATATAAACGGCGCGAGACTTTTTTCGTTGCATTTCTGGCTGCCTCCGTAATCGTTCTGCCTTTGCTTTTATAAACGGCAATTGGCAGCCCCTGACCTCCTCCTCCACCTTGTCCTGCTGAAACGTTCCCAGGATTAACTAGTTGAAACGAGACATGGTACAAATCGTCCTCCCCTCGATCAATTCCGAGTGCCATCACAAAGGCCAAATCCGTGAGCTCCTTCTGATTCCAGCAGGCACTTAAGATAGGCACAGACATCATTAATACCAACATAACCATCAACCATTTTTTCATCACTCTTCACCATTATTGGATTGATTTTCCGATTGTGTGGGCGGACCTGGCTTTTGATGTTCCCCGGACCTCTTCATATTTCCTTTACTAATAAACATGGGTCTATTTTTTATAGCCCAGACGGGAAAGCGAACAAATGCATCTTGTTGATTATGAAGGTTGAATGGTGCTAGCGGCATCATGTACGGAATACCAAACGAGCGAAGCGAACATAGATGAATCGTCATGAACATAAGCCCTAACATGATTCCATAAAAACCTAGCATTGTAGCTAATCCCATCAGGACAAAGCGAACTAATCTTGCAGCAATCGCCATAGCAAAAACGGGAGTGGAAAAATTCGCAATGGCTGTGATAGAAACAACAATAACCATTACAGGAGAGACGAACCCTGCTTGTACTGCTGCCTGACCTATTACGAGAGCCCCTACAATCGACACAGCTTGACCAACTGCCCTTGGAAGTCTAAGTCCCGCCTCCCTCAAAATTTCAAACGTAACTTCCATGATTAGTGCCTCTACAAAGGCTGGAAAGGGAACATTTTCACGTTGAGCAGCAATAGCAATGGCCATCGTGGTTGGAATCATCTCTTGATGGAAAGTGGTTGCAGCAATATAAACAGAAGGTCCAATAACTGCGATAAGGAATGCCAAAATTCTTAACAATCGTATTCCTGTTGAAATGTCAAACCGTGAATAGTAATCATCAGGTGCTTGAAAAAATTGAATAAAAATGGCTGGCACCGTAACTACAAACGGAGTCCCATCGACAATGATAGCGATTCTTCCCTCCAGTAAATGAGATGTTACGACATCCGGTCTTTCTGAATGGTAGGTGGTTGGAAATGTTGTCCAAGTTTGGTCTTCAATCAATTGCTCTATATATCCAGAACCAAGGATGGCATCGATATCTATTCGTTGAAGCCTTTCTCTGACTTCTTCCACAATCTTCTCATTAGCAATGCCTTTTATATACAAAATGGCAATATCAGATTGTGAAACAGCTCCAATTTTCATGGATTCAATCCATAAATTGGGGCTCTTTATTCTACGGCGAATTAACGCTGTATTCGTACGGAGTGTTTCTGTAAACGAATCTTTTGGGCCGCGAATCGATAATTGGGTTGTAGGTTCCGAAATGGCCCGCCTTTCCCATCCTTTGGTTTCGCCGCCAATTGCTTTGTTGCACCCTTGTAAAAAGATGAGTGTATCGCCAACCATCAATGTATCATAAACTTGATTCCAATTTTCAACTGTCTTGACACTACCAAGTGCCATCGTTTTATCCAGCATGAATTGAAATATATCTATTGGTCCTTCGGGTACTTCTGTTTCCATAGCTGTTTCTAAAATATAATCGGCGATTGCTACGGAACTAGCCAATCCGTCAACATAAACTAACGCCCCTTTATGGGCACCAATCTTAAAATCGCGAACGACAATATCGGTACTATTCCCAAGTTCCTCTTTTATTCGTGAGATATTCTCTTGATAATCTCTTAATATAGGCAAGTCCTCTGGTTTAAGCGGATCTTGTTTCTGCCTATAATTATCGTCCTGTCTCTTTTTTTGTTTATTTTTGAGCATTTTAGACAAAATCGACACAATATCCGCCTCACTTACAAATATTTATAAACTTTTCTCCCAATACTGGATATATTGCCCACCAAATACCACTTTATCCCATTGAAAGCGGTTTTTATCCAATTCGTCATAACCTTTTTAAGGCCGAATAAGGAACCGGCTTGAAAAGAATAATAAAAAGAATATGATTCCTAAAGGTGTGATGAGTGTGAAGATATTTTTTGTTACAAGCTTACTTGCGGTTTTCTCTGCAATACTTATTATTTCCTTGGACCTTATCATGGGAGTGAGTGTTTCTGGAATTATATGGAAGGCAATAAACCCTTTTAGGGTTATGGAACCGGCTGAATATGTGATTATTTTTTTATTTACGGCATTTTTCGTCATCGATACCTTTGGTTCTTATTTAAATAAGAAAAAGAATAAGCAGAATCCAACTAATTAATGCTTTTACTGGTGGATAACCCCACTTTACTCGCGGATAGCACCACTTTACTGAAGGATAACCACACTTTACTAGCGGAAAACTACATTTTACTGGGGGAAAACCACATTTTACTGGCGGATAACCACACTTTACTGGCGACATCCCCATTTCACCCGTTATCGTGCCCGAACCCATGGTCATTATCTAAAAACATGTTAGGTTAACATCCATCTTTGTGAAAATAGCTTTTATAAAAAAGCAAGAGCCTTCCTTATAATGGAAGACTCTTGTCTGAATTAGACTTCGATATATTTTTTTCTCTTTTCTTGAACAATCTCATGAATAAGGCACCTACCAATGATAGTCTATTCCACCATCTCCTCTTCCCTTTTAAATTTGGCCCATATACATAACGATTCCAAAAATAATAGAAAAATTCCTCTACAATTAGCAATAGGACGAAACATAGTGCGGAAATAGTTATCCAAAACCACATATTAAGGACTCCTTTTCAAACAGATAATGAATCATATTCGAAAAACCTCTTGAAAGTTCTTTCATAATCAAACGCTTTCCAATTGGAACTATCTGTATATTTTTATTTTACCAAAAAATCACTTAATTGTGGACTTTTAGGTAAATGATGTAGTATTTTTATTTTGAGTCACGAAACTTTTTAAGGGGGAATTTAATTTTATGGAATATCGTCGCTTAGGAAGCACTGGTTTAAAGGTTAGTGAAATTAGTTTAGGAAGCTGGCTTACATACGGAGGTTACGTCGAGGAACAAAATGCTGCAGCTTCGATTGATAAAGCATATGAATTAGGAATCAACTTTTTTGATACTGCAAATGTTTATATGCGTGGAGAAGCAGAAATCGTGGTGGGTAAAGCACTGAAGAAATATATACGGGATTCTTATGTATTGGCTACAAAAGTTTTTTGGCCAATGGGTGATGGTCCAAATGATCGAGGATTATCTCGTAAGCATGTAATCGAACAGTGCCATGCTAGTCTTAAACGACTTAACACTGATTATGTGGACATTTATTATTGCCATCGTTTTGACCCGCAAACACCACTCGATGAAACTTTACGTGCTCTAGATGATCTTGTTCGTCAAGGGAAAGTCTTATATGTCGGTGTGAGTGAGTGGACAGCTGAACAAATTTCCGAAGCCGTTCATCTTGCAGATAAAAAGCTGCTTGATCGGATAGTAGTCAATCAGCCGCAATACAGCATGCTGCAACGTTACATTGAAAAAGAAGTACTGCCTGTAAGTGAAAAACATGGAATTGGCCAGGTTGTCTGGTCACCACTCGCCCAAGGTGTGCTAACTGGTAAATATAAAAAAGGACAACAAGCACCAGCTGGCAGCAGGGCTTCACAGGAAAAATACAGTAATCTTTTTGGATTGTTAACGGATGAGAACCTCGATAAAGTGGAGCTTTTAAAAGAAGTTGCTCAAGACAATGAGCTTTCCCTAGCAAATCTTGCCCTTGCCTGGATTTTGCGGCAGAAGAACGTGGCCAGTGCACTGGTTGGTGCCAGCCGTCCCGAGCAATTGGAAGAAAACGTGAAAGCATCAGGTGTAAGGCTAAACGATGAAACCCTTGCAAGGATTGAAGACATTTTAAGATAAAAAAAATGCCTCTGGTTTTCGTCTCCAGAGGCATTTTTTAATTCGATTACATTGTTTTTTCTAATGTCGGTGCTTTTGTGTTAATAAAAAATTTATTTCCTGCCAAGAAGAAAACGACACTGCCCAAGGTCGTGATGGCAAGAATCCAAAACATAATTTGGCCTTGAAACTGACTTAGAAGATAACCACCGATAACAGGACCTAAAAAGTTTCCAATCTTGCGGAATTGTGCTGCACCGAAATAGGTGCCACGCAAATGTTCGGGGGCAAGTTGATCAATCATCATGCTGTTGGAAGGAAATATTAAAATTTCACCTATTGTCAACAACACAATTGCCACAATAGCCGTTACCCAGCCATTAACAAAACTGAACGAAACTAATCCTGCCGCCATAAATACGGCTCCGATAACCATAACCTGCATTAACCGGAACTTCTCAGCAATATGGCTAATCGGCATTTGCAGGAAAACAACCATTACAGCATTGATCGTGATTAAGGAAGAAAAAATGACAATGCCGCTGCCTACTGTTCCTTCAAGTATTTGCGGTAGGTTGGAGTCAATTTGAACATAGCCCATGTTGACTAAAATAATCCCAATGATTAGATATCTTAATGCTTTATCTGTTCTAATAATCGTAAATGCATCACCAAAGGAGACAACTTTTTTGCTTTGTACAGTCTGTGGTAAGACAAATTTCTTCATTAAGATTACCAGCACTATGGCATACATCAAATAAGTAGTTCCCGTTATAGCAAACGACAACTTAGCTGATGTACTGGCTAAATAGGCGCCAACAAGGGGACCAACAGATGCACCTATATTCATCGCCGTATATCGTAACGAATATACCTTCATCCGCTTTTCCTTATCGGTTAAGTCGGCCATTAAGGCTTGTGAGGTAGGTTCAAAAAATGAGTTACTCAATCCATTTAATGCGTTTAACAAAATAAACCATCCCTGACCTGTAGCTACAGTAAATCCATAATAAACAAGTGCAACCATAAATAAAGATATGAGCATAACAGGTTTCCGCCCAAAACGATCTGATAAATGACCGCCAATAAACCCGCCAACGGTTGCCATTAACGGACTCATCCCTACGGTTAAGCCAATCACGATAGGCGACAGATCCATATGACGAGATAAGTAGATAGAGAGAAACGGAAGCGTCATATAAGCTGAGCCTCTTGATAAAACGGTACCGACTAATAAAACCCACACAATTGGATGAAATTGTCCGATATAATTTTTTACTTTTTCCATATAGGTTCAGCCTCTCATAATTTTTTCGGTCAATTTCTAGTAAAACAATTTGAGTGGATAATGTAAAGAATTTTCTTACTGTTTTAACAGAAAAAGCCAGTTCCATTTAAGAACTGACTTCGGTAAATTTAGTTAGGATCTTTGTAGGTTAACGCTCGTTCACTATCCCTATAGCCCTTTGTGGTAGGATCTTGCACTATGCCCAACATCGACAACAAAACAAAGACGGCATTCACAAAGGTTAAAACGCCATTCTGAATGGCATCAGTAAGTTGAAAATCAATGATTCCAAAGGAATTTAAACACGCTAATACCATTTGAGCAACGATCATTATTTGAGATATAAATGCGATAACCCAGTTCCGGTTTCTTAATCGAACTTTCCAGTTGATCATCTTCCCCATCCCCTTCCATTATGTTAATCACTCTTTCTATTAACATATGCTTGGACGTGGGAAGGGTTGTCCGCGATTATCATGGGTTTTTATCATTTACCCCATTAGACTTCTCTTCGCATTGCCTTTAATACATCGACTTTGGTTGCCCGCTGTGCTGGGCGCAATCCTGAAATAATTGTCACAGCGTAACAAATCACGATACAAATAATTGGTAAAACAAGCGGGATATCACTAAAGATAAGGTCTAAGTCCATCTCTTGGCCAAATGCCTGTTTGATAATCAATGGGATCGCAAAATTAACTGTATAGCTAATTCCATATGATACGATCGTGCCAATGAGTGCACCAATTAACCCAATATAACTGCTTTCAAGCAAAAAGATTCGCTTAATTGTTTTCGGGTTCGCGCCGATGGCTTTCATGATTCCAATATCAGGTGCCCGCTCGGTTACCGCCATCGTCATTGTATTGTAAATACCGATAGAAGCAATCAGGATTGCGATCGTTCCAATAAAGATAAGACCTGCCTTCGCAATCATAAACACCATATTTACTTCTTTTAACTCATTTACTACCGAATATGTAGCATAGTTCTTTTCTTTTAACTGATCAGATATACTTTGGACTGCTTCCATGTTTTTGGCATAAATTTTTACTTCATCATATGCATTTTTATGAACCTCTAGGTCGTCAGATACTTTTTTAGTATTTGCATCCAACATGTACCCTTTTGGTGTCCCCGTAAACTTCTCAATTTCTGTTAACATCTCATCCGAAATAAAGACACTGCTATCTTGGGCCCATTCTTTTGTTGGCTTTTTAGAGATTCCCACCACTTTCAAGGGAATCGTTTTTTCGATTTGTTTCCCATCTTTAAACTGGCGAATCGTTAATTCAATTTCCTTTCCAAGTAATTCACCTTTGTAGAGATAAGCTTCTTTAATCTGCCCTTTTTCATCATACAGATCATCGCCGGCATCCTTGTCAGCCAGATTTAATAGGAAATTATAGCCCACGGCCACTTCGTTTTTCTCCTTTGGCAGACGTCCCTCCGATAATTCGAAACCAGCTTTTATTTCGGCAGGAAAATTAGCCACAAAGGTTTGTGTTCCAACTTGATAATTTCCAATCGAATAGGTACTTTGTTGCTGCAACATTTTCCTTCTAGTCACTGCTTTCACATCTTTTATCTTTTCAAATATACGAACATCTTTATCATTTAAAGGACGATACACACCTTGATCTTTTGATTCTTTGCCATGTACATCAATTTGGGTAATGACCCTCCGTTCGGTAATTTCTTTTACCACCGATTTCTGCAATCCAAACCCTACCGAGGCAAGCACAATTAAAAAGGCACATCCCATTGCCGTTGCTAGAATCGTCATAAAGACTCTCGTTCTATTTTTCTTCATATTTTGACGGACAAAGCGGAATTGATCTTTTAGCTTCATATCGTCACCCCCTCGACAATGCGTCCATCTTTTAATTCAATTTTGTGATGGCCAATTTCTGCGACCTTGTCATCATGGGTGATAATTAAAAATGTGATCCCCATATCATGATTTAATTCCTTAATAAATGAGAGTAGCTCTTCCTCTGTTTCACTATCAAGGCTCCCTGTCGGCTCATCGGCAAGAATAATCGGAGGATTCACAATTAAGGCCCGGGCGATACTTACCCGCTGCTGCTGTCCGCCTGATAGTTCTCCTGGATAATGATCCTGGTATTCTAGTAATCCCACTTTTTCAAGCATGGCTTCAGTTTGCATTTTTCTATCCTTTTCATTCACACCTTTTAATATCAATGGCAACTCTACATTTTGAAATGCCGTCATGCTCGGTATCAATTGAAAGCTTTGAAAAATAAAACCTAGATGATTGATCCGGAAGTCAGCAAATTTCGATTCATTCAAATCTGATACTTTTTCCCCGCTTATCCAAATCCCCCCCTCTTTTGGATGAATGAAACCACTGATTAAATTAAGGAGAGTCGATTTTCCTGACCCGCTTCTGCCCACTATGGTCACAATTTCACCTTTCTCGACGCTAAAAGAAATATCTCTTAGTACTGGAATAATTGTTTGTCGCCCTTTTTTTCCAATCACAAAGTCATGGCTTAAGTTTTTTATTGTTATCATCATATCCTCCTGTTTCCCAATCACTTCACCCTAATAGACGAAGCAAACTCATCTGACCCCTACAAAGGAATAAATATTTTTTCACAACTTGTTAGACGCCTAATACGTTTTTTTGGTTACATATGGGAATATTAGTTTCTATATAGGCTTTTACTAGTCTTTTTAATTAATAAAATTTATAATAAAGGAATTGAAAATTACCTTTTGAAAGTAAGGAGATCACATGGAGAAATTTCATCCTTATTGGGAGAAGATTGTTCGTTTCTGGAAAAAGAAACATTTAACTCAAATATTATTATTACTCATCCTAGTGGTTGTTTTAGCCACCATCCTTTATTTTGGCTGGATTGCGATGAGAGCAAATGTAGAATCACTAAAACAAGGCCTAAACCAGCCGACGGTTATATATGATAAAAAAGGGAAACTAGCTAGTAATGTTGCCACCAATCGGACGAAAGGAGTACAAATCAAGGATTTGCCTAAGTATGTCCCTAATGCCGTCGTCGCGATTGAGGATGAACGATTCTATGAGCATGGCGGCTTTGATATAAAGGGGATTGCGCGTGCCTTTTTCAGTAACTTGTTTGCGGGCAGGATAACGGGCGGCGGCAGTACGTTAACCCAGCAGTTAACAAAGAATGCCCTCTTGTCCCCGGAACGAACCTATAAGCGAAAAGCAGAGGAATTATTTTTAGCGGTAAAAATTGAGAAGGTTTATTCCAAAAACGAGATTTTACAAATGTACCTAAATCAGGTTTATTTCGGGAGCGGTGCCTGGGGAATCAGCAATGCATCCAAAAAATACTTTGATAAAAATATTACAGACGTTACGATCAGTGAGGCAGCCATGCTTGCCGGTTTACTGCATTCACCGAATTATCTTGACCCTTATAAAAACTATGATTTAGCTATGAAAAGACGAAATACTGTTTTAAGTAAAATGAAAGAACTTGGAATGATCTCTAGCTCAGAGTATAAACAAGCTAAAAAAGAAAAGATCCGCCTGCATGATGGCGGCGGAAGCAATGTTGAACGAAAATACCCTTATTATGTGGATGCGGTCCTAAATGAAGCGATCTATAAATATGGATTAACACAAGAGGAAATCCTTACGAGAGGTTATCGAATTTACACTGCAATGGATCAAAATCTTCAGACTGCTCTTGAAAAGGTGTATAGTGAAGACTATTTGTTCCCGCGCAGTAGAGGCGGAAAACTTGTCCAAAGCGGCTCTGTTCTAATGGATCCTGCTACAGGAGGGGTTAGTGCTTTAGTTGGCGGCCGCGGCGAGCATATATTCCGAGGCTTTAACCGGGCAACCCAATTACGCGCACAGCCAGGGTCATCCATCAAACCATTGGCCGTTTATACACCTGCCCTTGAGGAAGGCTACAAATACTCATCCGAGCTTGTTGATAAACCAATCACCTTCGGAAATTATAAGCCAGAAAATTTTTCAAAAACATATGAAGGCAAGGTTGAAATGTACAAGGCACTTGAGAAGTCGCTGAATATCCCAGCTGTATGGCTGCTAAATGAAATTGGCTTAAATAAGGGGATCGAGTCATTGAAGAGGTTTGGGATCCCGGTCGAAAAAGAAGATAAAAACCTGGCCATTGCACTAGGCGGGATGAGTAAAGGGGTCTCCCCTCTTCAAATGGCTAACGCCTTTTCGGCTTTCCCAAATGGCGGGAACCGAGAAGATAGCCACCTAATCACTAAAATAGTCGGACCCACTGGAAATGTGATCGCAGAGCATGAAGTAAAAACGACAAAAGTAACTTCCGTAGAGGTAACAGATGAGATGACATCGATGCTCTTAAATGTAGTCGAATCAGGAACTGCAAGGCGCACCCGCATCCCTGGTGTGCAGATTGCTGGAAAAACGGGATCGACTCAATTACCTTTTCGTGATATTAGTGGAACCAAGGACCAATGGATGGTTGGATATACGCCCAATCTTGTCGGCGCTATCTGGTTAGGGTTTGACCAAACAGACCGGGAACATTACCTGCCAAGTCCAAGTTCGGCCAATGTGGTGCCGATATTTAAAGAGATTATGAAGGAGTCCCTTCCACATCTGCCAAAGGAACAGTTTGAAGTGACTTCGATTAATGATCAACTCAAAGGTGATGTTCCTTTGAAGATAAGCATCAATAACCAGGCGAAGAAAATTAGCAAGGAATTAAATGAAAATGCTCAAAAAATCGGAAAAACGATAAAGGAAAATGCTCCAGGTTGGAAAGAAAGTTTCGATAGGGCTTTATATAAGCTGGGGCAGGGAGTTAATTCAATCATAGAAAGAATTCGGCAGTAAAAAATAGCACCAATGCGGTGCTATTTTTTTATCTGCAAGGAGTGGAACAAACTTCCTGTCATTTTTCGTAATGTTTCTTCTTGGTCTGGATGGAAAACGGCGATGAAACAAGTGGAGGGGCCAGCTGATTTTAACATATCCACGTTAGTGACGATCATTTCTTGGGTTAGGTTTTCATTTGAGAACATTTGATTAAGCTCAAATAAGATTCCTTTAGAACCAACCGGCCATAGAATGACATCCTGAACCATGCTGACCTCTTGAAAAATAGATAGAGGGGCAACCTGATCCTGTAGTTCGATCACTTCGTTTCCGACGAGCGGCAACCCAATAATAGCAAATCTCCACTGATTAGAGTAAGTAATATCGGTCGTTTTAGCAGTTGGCTTTTTGCCGAGAACCACTAATCCAACGGCAGATTGAAGGAGTGAAAAGTTACTCTCAGTACTCCCGGTTATCCTTACATCCGATAACTTTAGTTCGAACAGCCCCTTTTCGATTCCCCTAACAAGCTCATCCCATGGTTCATTTCCGCAAAAGTTATGGAGGATGACTGAAATAGGCACTCCACCTGCTGCCATACATTCCATGACGGCGACTCTAAATGCATAATAAGCGACCGTTTCGTAGGGTACTTGAACAAGGTCTTGCTCCTTCATCCCAATGGCTCCGCTATTATCACAAGCAATAATGAGGGATTCTCCACCGTTAAAAGGGATTGTAACTATATCCCTCATTGTTTTACATCCCGATTAGGTAATCCCTGCTTGACCAGGGATGATAATCGAGGAATAGTGACCACTGCGATTACAGTATTAATGATAGAACCAATGAGCAGTGAAGGGACAATCCCCAAATAAAAGCCTGTATTCATTAAAAAAATAAAGGGTAACGGCGCAACAAATGAGTTACCAATAATGAAAACCACACTAGCTATAATCTTCTTGTTTTTATAAAGACGGCCAAAAACCCATATAAGTACGGCCATTTCAACAGCAATTAAAAAGTGCATGGGACCTAGTGGGAATCCACCTATTAATGCTGATAAGAGATGACCAAATGCCCCCACTAACGCACCTGGCCCTGCACCAAACAGGACCGCTGCCAATAGAGCTGGGAATGCATCTAAAGCGACGCTGCCAATAATCGCCGGAATCTTAATCATCGCCCCGACCACAGATAATGCCGTTAACATCGCCAGCCCGCTAATTAATTTTCCCTTCATTCTACTTGTCATCCTTACGCTTCACATCCCTGAACACCTTGGCACTGCGGACATATTCTACATCACAGACTTGTAAGCGGAAGTTGATCACGCGTGCCAGCGCAAAGAAATAATCGGAGAGACGGTTTAGGTACATTAATGCTAGTTCAGATGTCTTGGTGTCTGATTTTACCAACTTAACAACCAATCTTTCGGCCCTTCGAGTCACGGTCCTGGCGATATGAATCGATGCTGACGGCTTAGTACCTCCCGGTAAAATAAATCGCTCCAGTTCTGGTGCTTCTGCTATATATTCATCTATTTTCTTTTCTAGGTAATCAATCGCTTCTTGTTGAAGTTTTACTTCTCGTTTTTCAGTCACATTTGCAAGGTCGCCGCCACAATCAAATAGCTCATGTTGGATTTTTTCAAGATCACCAAGCACGTCCTTAAATAAAAGAGGGTCGAGTTCTTGAATAGCCTGGCCAACAAAACAATTGACTTCGTCTACTGTTCCGTATGCTTCGACTCGGGTATCATCTTTGTCTACCCTTCCTCCGATAATACTTGTTTTTCCTTTGTCACCTGTTCTTGTATAAATTCTCATCGATTTCATTCCCCTTTACTTAATAGTTTGATTTAAGCCATACCAAATCACGTCAACTTTTTCTGATTTGGCTGCGATATCTTGATATGCCCATCCGGTTACATCCCGCCATCTTCTATTTGCTGCCTCCATAGGAACAATTCCTTTTGATATATCAGTTCCAATGACAATTAACTGGCGCTGCAGCTCAGCTTGTTCCCAAGTGAGCCATTCCTCTATACAATTAACCCATTTCACCCTGCATTTATCCGCATCCATTGTTGCAGTTAACTCTTTTAACCATATTTCAACACCCTCAAGAATCACTACATCCTGGTCGAAATCGATCAAGTTAATCGGGAGAGAGTGGTTATCGTACGCAGATACCCAATGTTTATTCTCATAAACGCTGTAGGTATTCTTTACCCATTCCCTTTTGCCGTTAAAGGCTCCTCCAATAATAAAATGCATCGTTCACCCCTCCTTAGCGATTCCTTCTCAAAAATAAGTTCGTAGCCTTGATCATGCGTTACCTGCCATTCCCAAAATTCTTTCGGCTGAGGGGCAAACCTTGATAAAAGATGGCGGATAACCCCGCCATGGGTAATCACTGCACAGCTTTTTAAGTTTAAGATAAGAACCTCTTCAGTAATCTTTACCCAGGCAGAATCAACCCTTTTGCTGAAGTCGTGAAAGGATTCACCGCCCGGTGGAGAATGAATCCACGGATCTATCACCCAGTGGTGATAATGACTATTTTCTTTCAAATCTTCGAACGTTTTCCCTTCCCAACTACCGAAATTCATTTCTCGTAATTCCTTGACAAGATGCAGGTTGGCAGTTGGAAATAACCATTCTGCTGTACCAACACATCTTTGTAAATCACTAGAATAATAACGTTGGTAGCTTTTTGAAGTGACGAGATCCTTTGTTTCATGAGATAAGAGTGAATCGTTCCAGCCCAAATAGGCTTTTCGTTTGTTCTCTTCCGTTATACCATGACGAAATAATGCAATAACCACACGGTCATCCACAGTAGTAACTCAGTCCCTTCTACAGCAGCACCTAAGACATCCCCTGTAATACCGCCAAACCATTTCACAGCTTTCCGGCGAATCAAGAGTAAACAAAAGGCTGCCACTAGAATCAATAAACCGATTAGAAAGAAAGCTTTATTTAAGAAACTGATGAGAATGAAAAGACTAATGAAATAAAGAGGATAGGGCCATAGCGCTTGAGGTTTTGCCGCATTCTGAAACAGCTTGCCGAGTCCCTCATCTTTGGCGCTCTTAACCGTTAACAACAGAATGCCCATTACACTCTTACTTAAAAATGGAATCATCGCAATCATGATAAATAGTACATTTTCGAAATTGGCAGTACTTTCATACATAAAGAGAAAGCGACAGCTTAATAAAACAAGAATGGAAAGAACACCAAATGCCCCTGTCCTTGGATCCTTCATAATTTCCAGCCTCTTCGCTTTGTCTTGATAGGAAAAATATGCATCACTGGCATCCATCCAGCCATCTAGATGAATTCCTCCAGTCAAAACAATCGTCGCCAGCCATAGTAAGAATGCCGAAGCCAGATGAGAAAAAGGAGTATATTCAAGACAGAAATAATACACGGTTGCATAAATGATTCCTTGAATTAATCCGACAAGTGGGAAGGCTTGTACTGCCTTTTTAAGATGTTCGTTATCCATAGGTAATTCTTTATTGATTGGTATTGCCGTAAAAAATTGAATATTAATGAAGAAACCCTTCCAAAACTTCATGATTTTGAGCCCCATTGATTGATGAGCTTTTTCATTAGCTCCCATTTTAGGTGACTTTTCATCTCATCGGCTAAAAAATCGAATCTTTTATCCTTAAACTCGCTAATCGAACGGACTCCTTCGGTCGGCAACCCTTTCTTTTTGCGAATCATGTTTAACCATTGATTTCTCCATTCATCATTATGAAAAAGATGGTGAAGATACGTCCCAATGATTTGACCGTCATTTCCGAAATAACCATCCTCTTCCCCAGTAGCAAATGTTAAAAATGGACTCACTTTTGTTGGAAATGTGGTCTTTCCTAGGTGGATTTCATACCCTTCTAACGGCTGATTGGATCGCAATCCTGTATCTTTGTGATAATGAGCAATGGCACGATTTGTTTCTTTATCTTTATAAAAAGTAGTCGTTGCAGGGATAATGCCTAAACCCTTCACTGTGAAGTTGGGGATGCAGGTGTCTGAACCAGCTTCATCTATCATTTCTTGGCCGAGGATTTGATACCCGCCACAAATCCCAACAACAAAACCGCCATTTGCCACATGCGTTTTGATTAGGATATCTAACTGTTTATCTCGTAAATTTTCAAAGTCGCTGATGGTACTTTTTGTACCAGGAATGATGATCGCATCCGGCTGACCAAATTCACTTGCATGTTTGACCCAGCGAAGAGATACATTTTCTTCATATAAGAATGGTTCCATATCACTGTAATTTGAAATATAAGGCAGGTGGATGACCGCAATATCGACTATTCCTTTATGGCGATTAGAAAATTGGGTCCCGATTGATAAGGAATCCTCCCCATCGATCATATGATTCTCCACATATGGCAATACACCCAAAACAGGAATACCTGTTTTTTCTTCCAGCCATTGAACTCCATCTTCAAATAGGGTGAGATCGCCGCGGAATTTATTGATAATCACACCTGCAACTCGTTCCCGTTCGTTAGGCTCTAGTAAATCCAGCGTGCCTACGATACTCGCAAACACACCGCCGCGATCAATATCAGCAACCAGGACCACTGGTACATCCGCTAATTCAGCTACCTTCATATTAACAAGTTCGCGGTCCTTTAAATTAATTTCAACCGGGCTGCCAGCTCCTTCGATTACTACCACATCAAAATGAGTGGAAAGGTGTTGAAGTGATTTCTTAATCACTGCTATCCCCTTTTCATAAAAGTAATCCCGATATCCATTCCCTGAAAGGGTATCGATTGCTTTTCCTAGATATACAATTTCTGCTTGCAGATCGGAACGAGGCTTTAGTAGAATTGGATTCATCCAAACGTCTGGCTCAACTCTTGCTGCCTCCGCTTGAATTCCCTGTGCTCTGCCAATCTCTTTTCCGTCTCTAGTGACATAGGAGTTATTAGACATGTTCTGTGACTTAAACGGGACAACTCTTACTCCTTCATTGGCAAGGATTCGGCACAAGGCCGTTACGATAAGACTTTTGCCTACATCGGAAGCTGTCCCCTGGATCATAATTCCTTTCATCGATTTTCTCCCTTCATGACGATGGGAATACCCGCTTCCACTAAAAACACTTGATCCGCTTCATTGACTAAATACTGATGAATCTGTCCTAACAAACGCCCGTAGGTAATCACCATTTCATTGTCAAGGAATGGTTCATTTAATACTTCATTACTAACAACTATCATAGTCCCTGCACGTTTTTTTATCGAAATAATCCCGGAGAGAATATGATCTTTTACGGTGAATAAAAATCGCTCATCCCATATTTGCTTAGCAGTAAACAATTCATTATTTAATAGTGTCGTGACACAATCTACTAAAACCACATCTTTTGCATGAAACTCCCCAGCAATCTTCCCTATTTGATGTGATTGTTCATACGTTTTCCACTGGCAGGTACCTGCAAAGCGATCGTGTTGGTGTTTTTTTATTCGTTCTTCCATTTCTGAATCTGATGGAACACCCGTTGCTAGATAGTTCAGCCGGCTGTTTGTCTTTCTAGCAATCTCTACTGCTTTCTCCTCAGCAAAGCTACTCTTCCCGCTTCTAACTCCGCCTGTTACAAAGATGAATGAGGATGCCGCCATTGTGCTAGCACCTCCATTAGTTGATTATTTTCTTCATGACCCTTAATTGCAAAACGCAGCCAGCGTCCCTCCAAACCTGGGAAATTAAAGGTATGGCGGGGAATGATACCCTTATGAAGAAGAAACTCAAATAAGTCGAATTGATCTTTTATCTGCGTATCATGTAATAAATAGAAATTAACAGAAGAAGCAGAAACAACAAATTCATTTTGCTTAAAAAAAGCAAAAAGCCTTTTCCGCTCATAACATATATATTCTTGTGACTCCTTAATAAAAGATTCATCTTGCAGACAAAGTTCTCCAGCTAGTAACGCAATAGTATTGGTACTCCAATGTGATTGCAGTTTGGAAAGTTCTGAAACAATGGCTGGTTGAGCGAGTAAATATCCTAAGCGAATTCCAGGAATCGCAAACATCTTTGTCAGCGAACGAATGATAATTAAATTTGAAAACCTATTTAGGTATGGTACAAACGAAACATAATCGGTTAAAAAATCAAAAAATGCTTCATCCAAAATGACGAGGCAGTCTTGCTCTTCACATTCCTCTAAGATCGAAATAATCGTTGACATTGGATATTGAATGCCAGTTGGATTATTTGGATTACACAAAAATAAGGCATCTGCACCATTTAGACTGGAACGTAAATCATCTGAAATCAATTCAAACCTTGGCTCTCTCAATTGATGATAGACAATTTCACAGTTGTTGGCCTGACAGGTTGTTTCATATTCTGAGAATGCCGGCTCCACGATGACGACTTTTTTGCCAGCCAGTCTTCGTGCAAGTAGTGTAATAAGTTCTGCGCCGCCATTACCAATTAAAATAGAATCCATCGAGATTTGTTCTGATTTAGAAATCCTATCCTTTAGCTGTGTGGCGAATGGATCTGGATAGACATGAATTTCTTTAAAAAAGTCCTGCCACCTTTCCTTTAATGCAGGTGGTGGTCCAAGTGGATTGATATTCGCGCTAAAATCAATATACGGCTTCGGAAGTGCTAACCCCATTGCCTCATATAAATATTGAGGATTCGAGCCATGTGAAGGCCAAATCAAGGAGCATTCCTCCCATCCATATAAATAATAAAAATAAAAAGACCGTTCTCTTAAGAATAGAATTGGCTTTAAGAATATGATTCGCTTGAATCGGCTGGAGCGGTTCTCCCATTTTTGCACGGTCCGAAACGACCCCTTTGTAATAATTGATCCCGCCAAGTTGTATCCCTAAAATAGCCGCGACAGCTGCTTCACCCCAGCCGCTATTAGGGCTTGGATGCTTCTTCGCATCACGGAACAAAATGGACCACGCCATTCTCTGTCCTGTCCTTTCAGGTGGTTTAGCAAGCAGCATGATCATCCCTGTTAATCGACTGGGGATCCAATTCATCACATCATCCCATTTTGCAGACGCCCAGCCAAACTCTTTATATTTTTCGTTCATATGGCCCACCATCGAGTCGCAAGTATTCGCAGCCCGATAAACCATCGCAAGCGGTGCACCGCCAATGAGTGCCCAAAACATAGGGGCTGTCACACCATCACTCGTATTTTCTGCGACCGTTTCAATCGCCCCCCGTGCAATTTCTCCTTCGTCCAGGGATGCTGTATCACGCCCCACAATATAGGATAGTTTTCCACGGGCTCTAGCTAGATCCCCTTTGACTAATGGTTGATAGACCTCTACCGCTGCACTATTTAAACTCTTTTGGGCAATGGTTGTCGAAATAATCATACTTTCTACTAAAATCCCGACAAAGGGATGAACCCAATAACTTACTACAACTAAAACCAGTGCTACGAAAAAAACAAATAGTAAAATAAAAAGGAGCATTCCCACCCCATTCCATTTCTTATACTTCCCTTTATTCCAACGTTTTTCAAAAAATGTAATCATCGTCCCGATCCATCTGACTGGATGGGGCCAATGGGGTGGATCGCCAATAAACATGTCAATAAAATAGGCACCTGTAATTGCGGCTAAATGATAGACGATCATTTTCGTTTCCTTTTATTTGATGTTTGAATCGCTTCTGTTGTACATTGGTAAACAGCCTTACTAATCAGCTTTCCTAACGGGGTAATAGTTCCAGCAAACTCCAATCTTTCTCCCCTTTGAGTTGCAGCAATTAAAATACTATCTGTCGAAGTTCCAGTAGCAAAAGTTCCTGTGAGTTCATCCATTACCTTTAGGTCATTCAACGCCTTTACCTTCGCTTCCGTTGCGGTCATGATGCTTTGGATAAAAGCCTCCTCCGTTAGCTCACCCTCGACAAAAATCCATGTATTGATTGTTCCAGGTACCTGATCATACGAATGAAGTTCACTTTTCGAGGCATCAATTGCATTTCCCACTCCAGCTGTTACAACCACAAATATCGAGAAGCTGTCACTCGTATACGTTTTGTATATGACATCCTCCAAAATTACTGCCGTCATCATTCCAACTGTTTCCGACGGTTCAATCCCTTTTGATTTGAGAAATGAAGCCATTTCAGAACGGTGATCATCACAATTATAATCCTTGTTGACATGCCGATTTACAAATGTCTGATGCCATCCGGTACCTGAGCCAATTACTCCTGAGGACATCGTTCTTAATGGTATCGGGGATGTGAACTCGATAAAATCTTGTGATATATGTAACCTCGAATCATCTAAATGAAAATCCACAAATTCGCTCTTCACCTTTGGCAGTAAAACCATTTGTGGTGCAGCGACTTTAGGATGGGGGTGGTTTTGGATATCGGTATGGTACACGTCTCTTATTCGTTCTTCCCGTAGCACCTCATTAGGAATGTGATCGATATTAATCCGTCCATTTTCAAGGAGGAGCAACCGGTCACAATAAAGCCCAGCAAGATTTAAATCATGAAAAATCGAGATAACAGTTAAACCGTTTTCTGCTGTCCATTGTTTTAGGAAATCTAGTAATTCCTTTTGATACGATAAATCCAAATGGTTCGTGGGTTCATCTAAAAGAAGAATTTCAGGTTCTTGCGCTAAGGCTTGAGCGAGAAATACTCTTTGTTTTTCACCGCCTGATAACTCCTGAATATTTTTATGTTGGAATTTGGCCACACCAATTTGCTTCATTACCCGTTGGACAACCTCTTCATCGTCGTTACTCCAAGTTTGAAACAACCCCTTTTGATGGGCATAACGCCCGAGGGAGACGGTTTCTCTAACCGTGTAAGAGAAAGATTGTGATGAATGTTGGGACAGGACAGCAACAATTTGGGCCAACTGTTTTGCCTTGTATTCCTGCAGACGTTTTCCATGGATCAGAATCTCACCCTTTTGGAGCGGTAAAATGCCGCTTAGCATTTTCAAAAGGGTTGTCTTTCCACTTCCATTTGGTCCTAATATCCCGAATAGTTCTCCCTTTTTAACGTCAAAAGAAAGGTCCTTCAGAATTGCTTCACTCGAGTATCCACCGGAAACCTTTTGCACGTTCAGCATTCTTTAACCACTTCTTTCCATCTTTTTTCTTTGCAGCAGAATGATTCCAAAAATCGGAGCACCAATTAAGGCAGTTATTACACCAATTGGTAATTCCGTTGGAGATATGATCGTTCTTGAAATCAGGTCAGCCAAAATTAAAAAACCACTCCCCGTAATAATCGATAAAGGAAGAAGATGGCGATGGTCAGGACCCCACAGTAATCTCGAAAGATGTGGAATCACCAATCCGACAAACCCAATGGTGCCTGACACCGCAACCGCCGCTCCAGTTAAAATAGAGCCTGCCGTTAAGATTATGAGTTTTTTCTTATGAACATTGACTCCTAAATGCTGTGCTCGTTCTTCTCCAAACGACATGGCATTGAGTTCTTTGGCATTAAAGATTAGCAGACAAGAACCAATTACAAAAAACGGTAAAATGATTTTTATGTAATCCCAACCTCTCATCGATACACTACCTAAAAGCCAGCCAATAATTTGCCGGAGCTCATCCCCTGTAAGCGCAATCATGAGCGATATGATTGCTCCCAAGAAGGAGCTAAAAATAATTCCTGTTAAAATAATGGTTTCCACTCTTAAAGTACGCTCTATTTTACTCGCAAATGTAAGGACTAGAAAGATTGTAAAAAAGGAAAATAGAATGCTAAGCAATGGTAAGGTAAAGGAACCGATGAAAGGGATGGAAAGTTGGAAAAAAAGCGTTAACACTGCACCTACAGATGCCCCAGAGGATACACCTAATGTATATGGATCTGCTAATGGGTTTCTAAGCAGACCTTGAAAGGCTGCCCCTGCAATAGCAAGGGAAGCCCCGACAAGACCTGATAATATCACTCTAGGTAAGCGTATGCTTAGGACAATACTCGAATACATTGGGTCAATTGTCTCCAATGAAATAAATCCAAATAATTTTGCACTGATAATCTTTATAATCGTTAAAATTGGAACAGAAATCGTTCCAATTGAAATACCTAATATAATAGATAGAACAAGGAAAATTCCAGCTAGAATATAGGCTACAAACTTGTTATTTAAAAACTTCAGGATAGACAGCCTTCGCAAGTTCTTCTACTCCTTCAACGATCCTTGGCCCAGGGCGAGTGACCCGATCTGAATCGACATCCACGACATTCTTATTTTTTACGGCGCTGACCGATTCCCAACCTTTTCTACTTAAAACTTGGTCTTTCGGATTCTTTACATAGTAACCATAAGTAGTTACGATGACATCTGGATTGCGTTTAATCATTGCCTCTTGATCAATTTTAATCCAGCCTTCTTGATCGTTTGCGATATTTTCAGCATTTATTATACTAAGCATCTGATCCATAAACGTATTCTTTCCAGGTGTATAAATTTCTGGAGCCGGTGATACCTCGACAAATACTTTTTTCTTATCTTTTATTTTCTGTGCCTTTGCTTTAATATCTGCCAATTTATCCTTCATCGCGGTGATCATTTCTTCAGCTTTCGCTGTTTCACCGGTAGCTTTTCCAATCATATCAATGGAATCATAAACTTGGTCAAAATTTTGGGCATCATTAACGACTAAAACTGCAATGCCAGCATCTTTTAGCTGCTGGAGACCTGCTTCAGAATTGTGTGCTGAAGAGGCATGGGCTAACACTAAATCTGGTTTTAAGGAAATAATTTTTTCTAAGTTTATTTCTTGTCCGCCGATTTTCTCTTTTTTCGTTGCAGCCTCCGGATAATTATCAAAATCCGATACACCCACCACTTCTTGATCGAGACCTAAAGCAAATGCAATTTCTGTATTACTTGGGATAAGTGAAACAATCTTTTCTGGTTTCTTTTCAATCGTTACTTTGGTTTGGGTAGCATCTGTAAGCGTAAGTGGATATGTTATTTCCGCCGTTTTCTTCTCAACGCTGGATTTATTCTCTTCGTTTACTTGGTCTTTCTTTTCAGCACAACCTGCTAATACTCCTACTGTTAATAATACTACTAACAGCAATGAATACAACTTCTTCATTTTTCTCCCTGCTTTCTGTGTAAAGTATCATGTATGTAACAAAAAATAAATCTTTTCTTGTGCTAAACAAAATGCTTGGATAACAACAAAAAACATCTCCAAAATGAAATGGAGATGTTGGTATGATAGATTCAGGTTACTAGCATAAGTAAAGAGAGTCTAGCCTTCAACACCTTCCTATCCTCGTAGGTTATTGGCGCACAAGAATTAGGCAGGTTTCCTGGCTCATGGTCATCGCTTCCTATGCCTTCCCATCGTATACGACAGTGACACAATATAGGTTGCTCCCATTTACAGTGGCGGGACCGCGTTGGCTTATACCAACTTCCCTTTTAAGCTTAAAATCTTCTGAGAAGATTTTAGCACCTAAATTTAAAAAAATATTTTTTGTTATATTTATTATAGAAAATGAGGAATGATTTGTATATGTTTTTTTACAACAAGTTATTGTTCAATACTTCTGCATAAATTTGCCATTTCAATCGCAGCCGTTGCTGCATCCCAACCCTTATTTCCTGCCTTTGTACCAGCTCGCTCAATTGCCTGTTCGATTGAATCCGTTGTTAACACTCCAAAAATAACCGGAATGCCACTTTTTAGATTGATAGCAGAAACACCCTTTGCCACTTCATTACAAACATAATCAAAATGTGGAGTAGAACCGCGAATGACTGTTCCAAGCGTGATCACCGCATCATATTTTTTACTATTGGCCATTTTTTGTGCGATTAATGAAATCTCAAATGCTCCCGGAACCCATGCAATATCCACGTCAGTCTCGCTAACTCCATGTCTTTTTAGTGCATCCTGTGCCCCGCTTAATAATTTACTAGTGATGAATTCATTAAATCGACCAACAACAATTCCAATTTTCAGACCAGATCCAACTAAATTTCCTTCAAAAATATTTCCCATTAGTATGCCTCCATAAGTAGTTTTTGTGATTTGCATTTCTTCTTTTCTACAGGTATTTAAACTTCTCGCTTAACCAAGTTTTCCTTTTTCATTCGGTATTCAACTAGATCCTTAATCGTAATCATTTTAAGGTTCATGTCCTTAGCAATTTTATGAAGCTCTGGGACGCGGGCCATCGTTCCGTCCTCATTCATAATTTCACAAATGACTCCAGCGGGCTTAGCACCGCATAATTTAGCAAGATCTACAGCAGCTTCTGTATGCCCAGTTCTTCGCAAGACACCCTCTTCTTTTGCAATAAGTGGAAACATATGACCTGGTCGTTTAAAATCATCCGCTTTTGAATCGGGATCAACCAAACTCATCACTGTTGCCGAGCGTTCAAACGCTGAAATGCCTGTCGTAGAAAACTTGTGATCAATGCTAACGGTAAACGCAGTTCCATGCGGATCCGTATTATTGGAAACCATTGGGGATAAATCAAGCTTTTGAGCTAATTCTTCCTCTATCGGAATACAGATGAGACCTCTGCCGTGTGTTGCCATTAAATTAATCACTTCCGGCGTTGCCTTTTCTGCAAGGGCAATAAAATCCCCTTCATTTTCCCTGTTCTCATCATCACAGACAATGACAACCTTCCCCTTTTTTAAGTCAGAAAGGGCTTCATCAATCGTATTAAACACGTTTTATCTCTCCTTTCAATAGTACAACAAAACGAAAGCCTGATTTGATTCCTTTATTTAATAAAATCCATTCTCTTCTAAAAAATTAGCGGTTATCCCTTTGTTACTTTTTTGCGGGGCATCATTTGATAGGTTATGGATAAAATGACCGACATATTTTCCAATCATATCGCATTCTAAATTAACAATATCTCCTGAACCCTTATTCCCTAAAATTGATTCTGACAATGTATGTGGAATAATCGATAAAGTAAAGCTTTTTTCCGAAACGGCAAAAACAGTTAAGCTTGTCCCATCGACCGCAATGGAACCTCTTAAGATTACATATCTTAATAATTCCGGCTCTGCTTCAATCTCATAGTAAATAGCATTCTCGAGTGACTGTTTACTTTTTATGATTCCAGTACCGTCAATATGTCCTGAAACGAAATGACCGCCAAACCTTCCACCGGCTGCCATCGCCCGCTCTAGATTTACTTTTGTACCTCGTTTAACCATGTTTAAACTGCTGGCTTTGACCGTTTCCGGCATCACATCTACCGTAAACAGTTTACCTGTAAAAGATGTAACGGTTAGACAGACCCCATTGACTGCAATACTGTCGCCAAGATGGACATCATTCAGTATTTTTTTCGCTTCAATGGTTAACACAAACGACTCACCAGTCCGCTGGATGTTCGCGACTATGCCAATTTCCTCAATAATTCCAGTAAACATATCGTTCCTTCTCCTAACTATGTTTCCCTTTAATTCAAGCTCTAAAAAAATAAAAAAGACCCTGAAGACAAAAGTCATCAGGGTTCTTTAAAAGGCAATAGAAAATAAAGGCTTAAAAATAGGCATACTTCACCTATAGTTAATCCTGTCTTTTCCTTCTCCCATCCAGACTTTAACTGTCGGCCCTGGAGTTTCACCAGATCCACCGCTTAACAAAAAATGTTAACCGGGTCACGGACTAAGAAGCATTGCTTCATCACCGCCGGTTAGGAATTTCACCTGACCCCGAAGGAAATTATTCGAATATATATTTATATGTTATGATACTTATTTCTAACAGTAAAGGAATTTGCTCTAAATAGTATGTCCTAAAAAAGAAATTAATACTATTGTCTTAATATTATGACTAACATTATTAAAAAATAAGATAAATTACCCTTCTTATTTTTACCTTCTATCTTATTGTTTATATGTCTTTATAGGTAAATAAATATCAAAATGAAGCTCGCCATTCGCATTTAGTTGTTTATGTTCTTCTTTATATACTTCTATACTTAATGCATTATGATCCTGTTCGTATCCATATTCTTCCATCCAAAAATAAATTTTTTTATATGTATTGTCAACTTCTTCAAGACTCCCATGATGGGTAGCAAAAACATAATTTTTACTTGGAATCGTAAATCCAACCATACCTTCTGGAACTTCCTCAATTTTTTCAACCGGAGTTGTTACATAATAAGTAAATTCTGTTTCTCTGCTATGAAAAGGTGCAATTAAAACTGGTTCGTTCGTTTGATAAGATACCTCTTCAAGTCGATTAAGCATCTCCTTAAATAGACTCGGGAGTGTATGGATTTGCGAGTAAGTTCCATTCCATGAAATTCCAACCACTTTCATTTCTTCTTTTTCTATTACTTGGATACTCATTCTAATCCCCCTTTTGAATTATCATATTAATATAATTCTAATGATCACTGTTAAAATCCTGCTTAAATATTTCGATTAAATCATTCAAAAAACTAAAGATCCCATTTGTTCTCAAAAAGGCCGCTCAAGATATGAACGGCCTTTGACTAGTTTAATAGTTATTTAACCTCTTGAGGGATTGCTATATCCAAGCCTTTGGCTACTTTCTCACCATATTCTGGGTCTGCTTTGTAGAAATGTTGGATTTGACGAAGCTTAATATCTTCTCTCTCAACCGGCTTTATCGCACCTACAACTGTTTCAATTAAGCGGGCTCGCTCATCTTCTGACATTAATCGATATAGGTCACCGGCTTGTGTATAGTGGTCATTATGATCATAAGCAACCTGTTCAGCTACTCCAGTAACCTGGAAGGCTGTTTGTTTATATTCAGGTCCTTCTTTCGGTCCCTCGAAACTATTTGGTTCATAATATACAGATCCACCGCCGTTATTATCGGAACGCATTGCACCATCACGTTGATAGTTATTCACTTCTACCTTCGGACGGTTAATTGGCAGCAAGTTATGATTTGGACCTACCCGATAGCGATGGGCATCCGAATAAGCGAATAGTCGTCCTTGAAGCATTTTATCTGGCGAAGCCTCAACACCAGGGACCATTGTACCAGGTGAGAATGTGGCTTGCTCAACCTCAGCAAAGTAGTTCTCAGGGTTACGATTGAGAACCATACGGCCTACCTCGATTAATGGGTAGTCCTTATGAGACCATACCTTTGTGACATCAAATGGATCGAAGCGGTATGTTTCCGCATCTTCAAATGGCATGATTTGAACATGCAGCCTCCACGCTGGGAAGTCCCCCTTCTCAATCGCATTGAATAAATCTTCGGTATGGTAATCAGGATTTTCGCCTGCTAATTTCCCTGCTAGTTCAGCTGACATGTTCTTAACGCCTTGCTCTGATTTAAAGTGATATTTCACCCAGACAGCCGCTCCATCGGCATTTACCCATTTAAAAGTATGGCTGCCATAGCCGTTCATATGTCTAAGTGTTGCTGGAAGACCGCGGTCACCCATTAAATAGGTTACTTGGTGTAAGGATTCCGGTGATAATGACCAGAAATCCCAGACTGCTGTCGGGTTTTTCAAATGAGTTTTTGGATCTCTTTTTTGAGTATGAATGAAATCAGGAAATTTAATCGCATCACGAATGAAGAAAACAGGTGTGTTGTTTCCAACTAAATCATAGTTTCCTTCTTCAGTATAAAACTTAACCGCAAAGCCGCGTGGATCACGTACTGTATCGGCTGAGCCCAGCTCCCCGGCAACAGTCGAGAAACGAATAAACATTGGGGTACGTTTTCCAACCCCATTAAATAGTTTTGCTTTTGTATATTTTGACATATCGTTGGTCACTTCAAAATAACCATGTGCTCCGGCGCCCTTGGCATGGACAACACGCTCTGGAACTCTCTCCCGATTAAAGTGCGCCAGCTTCTCTAGCAAATGTACATCTTGAATCAAAGTAGGTCCACGTGTTCCAGCAGTCATCGAATTTTGATTATCTCCGACAGGTGCTCCATTTCCTGTAGTTAAGTATTTGTTACCGTTACTCATCTAATCACCTCGTAAACTATTTTTTAAAACTTAAGCAAATTATAATATAAATTTTATTATAATCAATACTAATTTATAATTAATATAAATTAGTATTGATTATCAACATAATAACCTGTACCCACTATTACATAGGTATTAAAAATAAAGGACGTTATTCCAAAAATACGAAATAACGTCCAAAAAAATTTTTTTAACCGTCTGTAGTCCATTGTTGTATTTACTGACGTCCCACCGTTTATTCTATCACATTAATTGTATGAAAATTTCTAAAAATACGAAAATTTTATGACTTAATAGAACCTCTTATGGAATTCATCTCTTAAGTCTATTCTTAAATGTTAATTTTGTTGAAAATAGCATATAATGGACGTAACACCTAAATAGGAGGATTTTTTATGACTGATTCAAATCAAACAAATACAAATGAAGAAACAAAGAAGAAAATAAGTCTGCAAGAGGCGATGAAACAACAGCTTCAAAATAAGAAAAACAAATCTGCGGCAGGGAATGCAAGTGGAAATAACTCGATGGCCACTAAAAAGCTGCAAAGTCAGCAAACGAAAAAAGTAAGCAATTCACGGAGAAAAATGGGTGTCTAGTGGTCAAAATCGAGCTAATATTTCCCCAGGTGCGCTCGTCAAAATTGTCCTTAAAGCGGATCAACGAAGCGGGAAACTAACAGAGGGTACCGTCAAGGATATATTAACTAAGTCCAGTTTTCATCCCCATGGTATTAAGGTCAGGCTCACAGACGGCCAAGTTGGCCGTGTAAAGGAAATAAATAATTAATTAGGTAAGCCCCTCTGCGCTATAATGCAGAGGGGCTTTTTACCGTGGAAAACTCTCTCATTGACCGTGTAGACGGGTTTTTCCTCTTCAAGGTAAATGAAACACACTTTCATTTACCGCTTGGATAGGTTTTTCCTCTTTAAGGTAAATGAAACACCCTTTAGGTATTTCAAGCAGAACGTAAAAAACAGACCCATTGGCAGGGTCTGTTTATCGGCGGGTCATTATGCTTTACGGACGTTAACTGCTTGTGGTCCACGTTGGCCACTTTCAATTTCAAACGTTACCTCTTGACCTTCGTCTAAAGTTTTGTATCCTTCACCTTGAATAGCTGAAAAGTGAACAAATACATCTTCTCCACCTTCGCGCTCAATGAAGCCAAAACCTTTTTCACCGTTAAACCATTTTACTTTTCCATGTTCCATTTCTTTGTAGCCTCCTAGCATGTAACAATTACATGTAAATGTGCAAATTGACTTGCCTAATTATTTTTACCCATTTCTTTTTTACCTATACCATACAATTTTCAAAAAATTTTTCTTAGAAATGATCTACTTTAATTTGACCCATTTGTAGATTGCTTTGGCGACTCCGTCCTCTTCGTTTGTGGCTGTTACCCAATCTGCAGACTCTTTCACTATGTCTTGGGCATTTCCCATCGCGACACCGATTCCAGCTGCCTTGATCATTGCCAAATCATTAAGACTATCTCCAACTGCCATTACATTTTTCATTTCCAAACCGAGCCTTTGGCAAACAAGCTCAAGCCCCTTCGCTTTATTAACTCCTGCTGAATTCACTTCAATATTCTTTAAGGTCGAATTACTAATTTCAAATTCACCTTTGTCCTGTAATTCTTTCATGATGATCGCTCTGGTTTCGTCATCATCGATATTAAAGCCAAATTTCATCCAATCCACTTGATGTAAGTCCTCTGGCATTTCATTATGCCAATTACGCTCCGTACTAATCGCCCAAAACTTGGTGTTATGCTCCTGCGTTAATTTCCACATCCACTCAATATGCTCGGACTTTACCAAATTTCGCTCCACTAATTCACGTTGGTCATCCCAAATTTCACTTCCATTTACCGTTACCAAATATGAATTTAGCTCTAAAGAATCTGCATGCTCTCGGCTTGTCAACAGCGAACGTCCTGTGCTTAAAACTACAAATATACCTTTGTCCTTAGCGGCATTGATTGCTTTGCGATTTGCTTCTGATACCTGGCCTTTATTATTTAACAGTGTACCATCCATATCAAGCGCAACAAGTTTAATTTCAACATCATTTTTAACATTATCCATATGTAATAACATGCTCCCTTCATACAATTCCCATTATTAGATTAACACCATCACTAAAAACTAAGCAAACCGTTATGTTTACATAATCATATTATAGTAAATAAACAATAGAGAACCCTATCTAGTTCCCGTAGGGTTCTTTTTGAATTATTGTTGATACTGCACACGATGAAGGTTGGCAAAAATACCTCCTTGTTCGATTAACTCGTCATGGCGGCCTTCTTCCGCGATTCCCTCTTCCGTCACAACAATGATACGGTCAGCATTCCGTATGGTTGCGAGCCTATGGGCAATAATGAGTGTAGTCCGATTTTCGGCAAGTTCAGCTAATGCTTCTTGTATAATCAATTCTGTTTCGGTATCAAGTGCCGATGTTGCTTCATCCAGTATTAAAATAGGCGGGTTTTTTAAGAACATACGCGCAATTGCCAGTCGCTGCTTTTGACCACCGGAAAGCTTTAATCCTCGCTCTCCTATTTGTGTATTGTAGCCCTCCGGCAAGGAAGAAATAAATTCTTCCAGATGAGCCCGGCTTGCTGCCTCAGCAATTTCCTCATCGGTTGCATCCAGTTTTCCATAAGCAATATTTTCCCTAAGTGTTCCCGTAAACAGAAACACATCTTGCTGAACAATTCCAATTTGGGCGCGCAAGGACTTTTTAGTCATGTTTCGGATATCATGTCCATCAATATAAATGCCCCCTTCATTCACATCATAGAAACGAGGAATTAGTGAGCAAATGGTTGTTTTACCCGCTCCAGATGGGCCGACAAATGCCACTGTCTCTCCGGCATGAATGTTTAAATTAATTTGATCAAGCACGGATTTATGATTATCATAGCGAAATGACACGTTTTCGAAGATAATATTGCCATTAAGTGAGGTAACATCAACAGCATCCTCTGTATCCTTTACATCTGGCTCCGCATCAATGACCTCGATAAATCGTTTAAATCCAGCCATCCCTTTTGGATATAACTCCATTATCGCACTAATTTTATCGACAGGTTTCAACAAGACATTTACATAGAGGACAAAACCGACAAGTTCGCCATAGGTGAGTTGACCGGTAAAACTCAACCATGCTCCATATACAAGAACAATAATGGTAATGAGCCTAGTCATCATATAAATACCTGAAATACTAAAGGACATCACACGATATCCGCCAAGCTTTGCATTTCGGTATGTCCGATTATTTTTTTTGAATCTAGAAATCTCAAATTCTTCATTTGTAAAGGATTGAACAACGCGGTTTCCTGATACACTATCCTCGACCCGTGCATTGACATCAGCAATACTCGAGTACATGTGACCCCAAGCCTTGTTCATTTTTAAATTGCAAATAATAACTACTATTATCAAAAATGGAATCACTAAAATGGAAACAAACGCTAATTTCACATTAATTGTAAGCATAATCCAGAACGCGCCAACAAAAGTCATGATCGTAATAAAAACATCCTCTGGACCGTGGTGGGCAAGTTCGCCTAGATCGAATAAGTCATTGGTAATCCTGCTCATAATATGCCCTGTTTTCGTATTATCGAAGAAACGAAAGGATTGCTTCTGGACATGTTCAAATAATTCCTGTCTCATATCCGTTTCAATATTAATCCCGAGCTTATGTCCCCAATAATTTACAATATATTGCAAAAAACTACTCAGTAAATAAACCATAAATAAACCTATGCTGACAGAAACGATCGCTTGCCAATCTTCACTTGGCAGTAATTTGTCAATAAACCATTTCATTGCGAGTGGAAAAGCTAATTCAAGAATTGCCACTACGATTGCGCTCACAAAATCTAAAATAAATAGTCTCTTATGCGGTCGATAATAAGAAAAGAAACGCCGAACCATATGTAATCTCCTTTTATTCATGTGTTAAAACTCGTGATTGTTTATATCACAATAATAGGATTATATGAAAAGTTTTCTAATTATTTCAAGTTTTAAGAAAAAAATGACACAAAAAAACGCCTGTCGGAACAAGCGCTTTTTAACGGCATATTAATGGTGATGGTGAACGCCCATTGTAGGGTTGGTAATCAGCCACTCTTCTTTTGGTAATTGGAAATATTGAATCCAAATACTATTTAAGTTCGGATCATTTTTATCAAGAATAAATTCAATCTCTTTATCGCTTGTAACTACGACATCATTTTCTGTTGGCGTATCAAGCATTAAATCATAATGGGCGTGGTCACCATGAATACTTGTCACATAAACACGGAACAATTTGCCTTGTGCTTCCTCTTGTTCCAACATTTTTTTCAAAGCCTTTGCTGCATTACGATTAACTTTTACCTTCATTTCTTTGCTCTCCTCTATCTATGTATTCCTCTGTATTATCCCACTTTTTGACTTAAATAGACAATTATACGCTTTGAAACAGGATAAAATCAGCCTGCCTAATTTTCCCTTGTTAGGGAATTTAAAACCTTAACAAATTTGTCACATTTTAAGCCAAAAACCTATATAAACATCACAGCAATGTTGATATTATAGGTTTTGAGAAAAGCAAACGGACTAATTAATATTAAATAATAACAAATATAAATTAATGTATTTGTTCATTTGACAAAAAAAAGAAATAGATTTGTCTTGTTTGTGAAAGTTTTCACGATTATAATCATAAAAGTGCACATGATGGAGAGGAGAACATTACATGTTTAAAAAAAGCTACTTACTTCCACTGTTAGCTTTATTACCAATTCTATTGCTAAGCGGATGTTCGAATATGGTCGTCTTTGATCCAAAAGGCCCTGCCGCACGGGATATTCTTGATTTGATTAACTGGTCACTTATATTTATGCTGCTTGTGGTTGTTGTTGTCTTTGGTTTATTTGGATATATCATATGGAAATATCGTGCGAAACCTGAAAATGCAGGTTACGAACCACCTGAGGAACACGGCAGTACAAAATTAGAGATTATCTGGACTGTCATTCCAATTCTTATTGTTATTGCTTTAACCATTCCTACTGTTAAAACCATATATAAGCTGGAAAAAGTTCCAGCCGGATACGAAAATAAGAAACCAATCACGATTAATGTTACTTCTGCTGATTGGAAATGGATTTTTAGCTATCCTGAACAAGGGATTGAAACAGTCAACTATGTAAATATTCCAGCTGGTACACCAGTCCAGTTTAAGTTAACTTCTGCAAGTACGATGCAATCCTTCTGGGTTCCTGCATTAGGTGGTCAAAAGTATACCATGAACAAGATGGAGACTGAGTTGTATTTAACTGCAGACAAACCTGGCGAATTTTTAGGAAGAAATACAAACTTTAACGGCAAAGGATATGCTGAAATGGAATTTACCGTAGAAGCAAAATCTCCGCAAGCCTTTGAAAAATGGGTAAAAGATGTTAAAGATACGGCTCCTAAGTTAACAGAAAAGAAATATTTTGAACTTCTTAAGCCTACACACTTAGGTCGTGAAACATTCGTTGGAACTCATCTAGTTTGGGTAAACCATGCGGATATGAATTCTAAAACCTATACAAATCCTGAATTGTACGAAGTACACGGAGTAAAAGGAAAGATTTTTAAAGAGAAAGAAACAAATGGTCATTCTATGGACATGGACGGCATGAACATGGGCGAAAAATCAGATGGAGGTGAGCATAATGGGCATTAATTGGCATGACTTTTTTATCGTTGGCAACCCATTAATACTAGGTTCTCAGATTGCTATTCTCCTAACAATGATTGGGATTGTAGCTGGAGTTACCTATTTAAAAAAATGGAAATGGCTTTGGAGAGAATGGTTGACAACCGTTGATCATAAACGGATTGGTATTATGTATATCCTTTCTGGTGTGCTCATGTTTTTCCGAGGCGGAGTAGACGGTCTTTTAATGAAGGCTCAAACCTCGCGTCCCGAAATGAAATTTTTAGATGCGCAGCATTACAATGAAATTTTTACAACACACGGTGTTATCATGATTTTGTTTGCGGCAATGCCATTATTAATTGGTTTAATGAACGTGGTAATCCCGCTGCAAATAGGTGCTCGTGACGTGGCATTCCCACAACTTAACGCATTAAGCTTCTGGTTGTTCTTTAGCGGGGCTATGTTGTTTAATATATCGTTTGTTGTCGGTGGTTCTCCAGATGCTGGTTGGACTGCTTACTTCCCTCTTGCAGGTAAAGAGTTTACTCCTGGAATTGGGAATAACTATTACGCGGTTGCCCTGCAAATTGCTGGGATTGGTACCCTGATGACGGGAATTAATTTTATTGTCACTATTTTAAAAATGAGAACCAAGGGCATGACACTAATGAGAATGCCGATGTTTACGTGGACTTCCTTCATTGCGTCGGTTATTATTGTGGCTTCATTCCCAATTTTCACTGTAGCCCTTGCATTGATGACATTTGACCGGATCTTTGGAACCCACTTCTTCACCTTAGCGGGTGGCGGAATGGATATGATGTGGGCAAACTTATTCTGGTTATGGGGTCACCCTGAAGTATATATCGTTGTCCTTCCCGCATTTGGGATGTTCTCTGAGGTTATTTCAACCTTTTCTAGAAAAATGTTGTTCGGATATAAATCAATGGTCTTCTCCATTGTGGGTATCGCGTTTTTAAGTATGCTAGTATGGGTCCACCACTTCTTTACTATGGGGGCAGGACCAGGAGTCAACTCTGTTTTCTCGATTACGACGATGATGATCGCCATTCCAACGGGTGTTAAAATGTTTAACTGGTTATTCACGATGAGAAAAGGACGTATCGAGTTTTCCACTGCAATGCTCTGGGCGCTAGCGTTCATTCCTTGCTTTATTATCGGTGGGGTAACTGGGGTAATGCTCGCAATGGGTGCGGCAGATTATCAATACCACAACACCCTATTCCTTGTCGCTCACTTCCACTATGTGTTAATACCTGGTGTTGTGTTTGCGGTTTTTGCTGGCCTTTATTACTGGTGGCCAAAAATGTTCGGCCATATGCTAAATGAAAAAATCGGAAAAATTCATTTCTGGTTCTTTACGATTGGATTTAACTTAACCTTTATGCCAATGTTCTTCCTAGGTCTTGACGGAGCAGTACGACGTTCATACACGTATTCAGCTGAATCAGGGTATGCACCACTATTCATGCTATCTACCATTGGCGCAGTCATTTTAGCAATCGGCTTTGGGGCACTTTGCTATAACATTTATTGGAGTGCACGTTATGCAGACCGCAATATTTCCAACGACCCATGGGATGCAAGAACGTTAGAATGGGCTACTGCTTCACCGCCTCCATTCTATAACTTTGCAAAACTACCTGAAGTGAAATCTGTTGATTCCTTCTGGTATATGAAAAAGCATAATGAAGGTTTAACTTTAAAGGACGACGAAATTGAAGAAATCCATATGCCAAGTAATTCTGGCTTACCAATCTATATGGGTGCTATCTTTGGTATCGCAGGCTTCTTCCTTGTCTTTGAATGGAAAATTGCGGCTCTTGTAGCCACTGTAGGTATCATTATTGGGTTAATCATTCGTTCGTTCGATTATAACGATGGCTTCCATGTACATGTTGACGAAATAAAGGAAACGGAAAAAGCATGGCGTAACGTCGGTAAAGGGGGGAACAGCCATGTCAGCTAATGTGAACACAGCCTTACCACTCGAATATCAAACGGAACAGAACCGAATGAATATTCTAGGATTTTGGATTTTCTTAGGAGCGGAGATTATCCTCTTCGGTACTCTCTTTGCGGTCTTCTCAGTACTAAATGCGAGGTATGCTGGTGGGCCTACACCAAAGGACCTTTTTGAAATAAAAGATGTCATGATTGAAACGATACTTTTATTAACTAGTAGTTTTACTTGTGGTCTTGCCATCTATGAGATGCGCCGCCACAACCGTAATGGGTTATTATTATGGTTCATTATTACTCTTCTGCTTGGTGCTGGATTCGTGTTCATGGAGATTACGGAATTTGTCCATTATGTCCACGAAGGTGCAACAATGCAAACAAGTGCATTCTTATCAAGCTTCTTTGTTTTACTAGGGACACATGGTCTGCACGTAAGCATGGGGATTGGCTGGGCCACTATGGTGATTATTCAAATATTAAAACGGGGTTTAACACCTGTGACAGCTCGTAAAACATTTATTATCGGTCTTTATTGGCACTTTTTAGATGTTGTTTGGATTTTTATTTTCACATTTGTGTATTTGGCAAGGATGGTGGCATAAATGGCTAAAAATAATACAAAAGGGTTTCCTCTAACACATGTATTAGGTTTTATTATGTCATTAGTACTAACCTTTGCGGCACTTGGTGTGGCCTTGAAAACCAATCTTCCATTTAAAACCATCCTCTGGATTATTGGCTCTTTAGCTGTCATCCAAGCTGCCCTTCAATTATATATGTTCATGCACATGAACGAAGGAGAAGACGGCAAATCCCAAGTCATCAACGTCATCTACGGCTTCTTCATAGCCATCGTAACCGTTGCTGGATCTATCTGGGTTATGTCATTTGGAATGTAAATAGGTGTCAGGCACCATGTGAAGAATTCACATGGTGCCTGACACCCTTTTTTTTATTTTTTTCCCCCGCCATTACTTTTCCTTTTTCTTCTGACTAGTTGGAAAATAATAAAGGCTATGTATAATGGTATTGCGACATAGATGAAATACGGGAAGCGGTGCTGCTCTTTTTTGAAGACAAGGTAAATCGCGTACCCTAGGAAGAGCGTGACGAGAATTCCATATTTCGGTAGTGGGACATCTTTCAGGCTCGGAATTTTTATTGTGCTTACCATTAAGTAACAAATGATGAAAAAGGCAATTGGCAGAATGATTTCCGGCATTTTCCCCTGAAAAAGAGTAAGTAGTGTTAACAAGCCCCCACCTGCAGTGATTGGCACTCCGGTAAAATACTTATTTGATGATTTAACAGCATTAATATTAAACCGTGCTAATCGATAGGCACCAAATAAAGGGAATAGCCCTGAAATGGCCATCCCAATCACACCATACTCAGAGAAATAGGAATAATACGCCATCATAGCAGGTGCAACACCAAAGGTAACCACATCAGCTAAAGAGTCTAGTTCTTTCCCCAATTCACTATCTACCCGTAACATCCTGGCAATCCTGCCATCCATGCTGTCAAGCATCATCCCTATTAAAATTAATATGGCTGCATTTTTGTAATCTCCTTGGGCGGAATACATTATGGATAAATACCCGAAAAATAAATTGGAAATGGTAAATAAATTAGGAATACTGTTTCTGATAATATGTATCACTCCATACAATAGGTTAATTATGAGATTTCTTTTTCTTGCTTGATGTTCTTATTATAACGTTTTTCTTGATAATATTGGAAAAATAAAATAGCTGTTGCAATCCAAAAGCCGCTTGCGAAATAGCCGCCTATGATATCACTCGGGTAATGGACACCTAAATAGATCCGGCTGATTCCGATTGCTACTATCATTACCGAACTAATAATGATTAATGTCCATCTACCCAATCTGCTTGGAATATGCCGCCATAATAAGAACGATACAATGCTATAGACCGTAAAGGCATTCATCGCATGTCCGCTTGGAAAACTATAGCCCCCTATCTCAATTAAACGATGAAAATCAGGGCGTACTCGTTGAAAAAAATTCTTTAAGATACCATTTAAAATAGCCGATCCTGCTATGGCTGCAACCAANNACCTTATAGAGGAAAAATAAAAGAAAAAGACTAAGGACAATGACAAATGGGGCAGAACCAATAAACGTAAAAAATTTCATCACATTTGTGAGAAACGGCGTTTCCAGACCTTGAACACGGTCGATGATTGTCCGATCAAAGGAAATGATTTTTTGGTCACTTATTAATAAGGATATCAAACAAAAGCCAATTATGGAAACAACACTTATGCTAAAGGCGACAACTAGATATGATTTTAATTTCATTCATTCAAACCTCTCTGGGAATATAAATTTAAGATAATAATTAATCTGATACTCTAAGTTCTTATTCTACAACCATTAGTATCACTGTAGCATTGAATAGTATGTAAAAAAATCACTTTCCTAATTAGTTATGATAAGAAAGGCAGATTTTTTATTTCTGCCTTTCTTAAGAAATTGAAATCTATAAGGTCTTTGCCTCTTCGCACACTGGTTCTGGATTTTTATCTTTTGAGAAAAACCAGCCGGCTGCAGCGATACCTACTAATATAACATAGAACGTTATTTTCCATCCGGTTGAATGGGCAAAATCCTCGCTTAAAATAGATAACATTGGATGTGATAACGTGTAAACAGCAAGTTTCACACCAACCCAGCCTACAATTGTAAAAGCAGCAATTTCTAAACCAGGCCGTTTTTCTAACAACTTTACAAACTGATTTGCAGCAAAGCGCATAATAATTAGCCCAATAATCCCGCCAGCAAAGATCACTAAAAATTTACCGCCATCAAGACCACCGATATTAGGAAGCGGTGTGTTTGGCAAAGCTACAGCCATCGCAACAGCAGCAAGGATTGAATCAACAGCAAAAGCAATGTCCGCGAGTTCAACTTTCAATACGGTTACCCAAAAGTTGCTAGGTTTTGATCCTTCCTTCTCCTCCTTCGCATCTGTCTTTCCATGAATGACCACCTTCCGGAAGATATGATTACCGGCCATAAACAGCAAATAAAGAGCACCAATCGCTTGAACCTGCCACACATCCACAAGAAACGATATAACAAACAAGGAAAGAAAACGGAACACAAAAGCTCCTGCTAGCCCATAAAATAATGCCTTCTTACGTTTTTCTTCTGGCAGTTGTTTCACCATAATTGCGAGTACTAATGCATTGTCAGCCGCTAATAGACCTTCTAGTGCTACCAAGATCAGTAACACCCAGCCATATTCCAGTAAAAGAGTTAAGTCCATGAATATTTCCTCCTTAAAAGTTGGTTTATTTTTTAAAATACTCCCTTACGCCATAAAAATAGGCCTTTACTGATTACAGCAAAGGCCTAAAAGAACACAAAAAGACCTTTACAGTAAAGTAAAGGTCTTGCTAACAACGTTCATGTTGCCAATAAAGCCGGAGTAATCAATACTCGGAATGACGACTTTATTGTAGCAGCTACTCCCCTTTAAAAAGGAAATATTTAATTACTAATACCTTATAATAAACCAATTAAAATGTCAATACGAGTTTAAGTGATTCATAACTTTTATCCCATATGACTCTTTCCATTTTACAATCCGTAAACCTCTGAGTATTTTTTCTCTAGATATTCAACCAGATATTCTGCATTTAATTCTTCACCAGTTGCTTTAACAATTAATTCATTTGGTGTATAAAGCTTTCCGTACTGATGGATATTTTCTTTTAACCATGCTTGGATTAGATCAAATCGTCCATTTTCAATATGGTTATAGAAATCTGGCAAATCTTTTTGAATCGTACGCAGAATTTGCGCTGCATAAAGATTTCCTAATGAATAGGATGGGAAATAACCTATGCCTCCAAAGGACCAATGTACATCCTGTAAGACTCCTTCTGTGTCAGTACTTGGTGTTACACCGAGATAATCTTGCATTTTCTGGTTCCAAATTACTGGCAGGTCTTTCGCTTCAATCTCCCCACTGATTAAGGCTTTTTCAATTTCATAACGAAGCATGATATGCAAATTGTAAGTTAACTCATCTGCCTCTACGCGTATAAATGATGGTTCAACCGTATTAACAGCCCGGTAAAAGTCTTCGACTGAAATATTTTCGAGCTGCTTTGGAAAATACGTTTGAAGTGTTGGAAAGAAGTAATTCCAGAATTCTTTACTGCGGCCGACCATATTTTCTAAAAATCTCGATTGAGATTCATGGATTCCGAAGGACGCACCGCTTTGAAGAACGGATTCCTCAAACCGAGGACTGACATGCTGCTCATAGATTCCATGTCCCGCCTCATGGATGGTTCCGAATAATGCAGACCGGACATTTCTTTCTAAATAACGTGTGGTTAATCGAACATCACCTGTATTCACTGTTTGAGCGAAAGGATGTACTGTTTCATCTAATCTGCCAGCTTCGAGGTCAAAGCCGATAATTGGCAGAATGTAACGATTAAATTCTTTTTGTTTCTCAATTGAAAATGACTGTTCAAATATTTCAGCATTGGTTCGTTTTCCATTTTTTTGAATACGTTCTAACAGCTTAACACTTGAGTCTCTTAATTTCGCAAAAAGTGGATCCAATTTTTTCACTGTTAATCCTGGTTCAAACTCATCCAGAAGTGCATCATAAGGATGGTCCTCATACCCATAGATGTCGGCAAATTTCCGCTTGTAATCCACGATTTTCTCTAAGTACGGAAGGAAGCGGGCAAAATCATTGTTTTCCCTCGCCTCTTCCCAAGCATCATTTGCCTGGGAAGTTAAGATGCTGTATTCCTGAAATAAATCAGCTGGAATGCTCTTTGATTTTTGGTAGTACTGATTATATTCTCTCACTTTTGCTCTTGTCACTTCATCTAATAATTCCATGTTTTCTGGAAGGGTTAGTTCTGCTAGCAGGTCGCCCATTTCATGTGAAACAGAGAGTTTAAAAATTTCCGTCCGAAGGGTACCCGTTGCCTTCGCAAACGTGTTCCGTCCTTTTTTCGGCGCCATAACTTTTTGATCCCAGTCGGCTAAACCAATGATGCTTGAAAAATGAGTTATTTTTTCATCTAATGCCTTAAACTTTCCTAAGACTTTTAGTACAACTGGATCGACTACTTTCTGTTCCATAAATTTACCTCCTAATCAATCTCTTTCTCTCTTTTCTAAAGATGTTTGGTCAAGAAACAACCACATCCCTTTCTGATTATAAATTAATATTTTTCAAATATGGGGAAAAATTAGAAGTTTATTTATAGACAAAAAATTCATCATCACAGAAATGTGTCGAATCATAAATATATATTCGCAAAAAATGGAATAATTATCATACTCAGATTTACAAATGGGCAGGATAGGTATGTAAATTTTGTAGAAAGGATGTGCCGGAAATGAATGAAAAACAGAAAAAGAAAAAGTCCCACTTCCCCTTTCGTCTAAATATACTATTTTTCAGTGTTTTTTTATTATTTTCTGTGCTAATCCTCCGGCTTGGTTTTGTGCAAATTGTCTATGGTGAAAATTTTAAAAGAGATTTAGCAAGAAAAGAAGATATAACGATTAGCAGTCCCGTTCCTCGCGGAAGAATCCTTGACCGAGATTACAGAATTATCGTTGATAATGTTCCTAAAAGTGCAATTTCCTACACTAATGAAGATTTTAGCCAAACAGGAATGCTCGAAACAGCAGAAAAATTAGCAAAGTTGATTTCTAAAAAAACAGAAAAGCTAACAGATAGGGAAAAACGTGATTTTTGGATTATGACTAATCCAGAACGTGCTGATGCCAAAATCACAAAAAGAGAAAAAGAATTATACTATGCTAAGAAATTATCAGATGTAGATATTTATAAATTTAAATT
>NZ_JBALOS010000153.1:0-3001 GCF_036962765.1 Neobacillus drentensis | reverse complement strand
ATCACAACTAGCGAATTAAAAGAATTTTCGAAAGAGAAACTTGAGGTTCTTGCCCTATTTAAAGATTTTAACAGTGGGTACAAGTTTACGACCCAAATTATCAAAAATGAAGACGTAACCGCTAAAGAATTGGCTGTAGTGAGCGAGAATCTTCAATCCCTTCCTGGGGTAGACACTACTACCGACTGGGAGAGAAGTTATGCTTTTGATCAAACCTTAAAATCGGTGTTAGGAAAAGTAACCAAATCAGATGAAGGACTGCCTGCTGATCAATTAGAGTATTTTTTAGCAAGAGGTTACAGCCGTAATGATCGTGTCGGCAAAAGTCAGCTTGAATGGCAATATGAGAATGTCCTGCATGGTTATAAATCAAAAGTAAAAAATGTTACTGATAAAACAGGTAATGTAATCGAAAATCATCCCGTATCTAATGGAAAAAAAGGGCAAGACCTTGTCTTAAGTATTGATATGGATTTGCAAAGGAAGGTTGATCGAATTATTGAAGAGGAGCTCTGGGCTGCCAAACGTTATCCGGGCACATATCTAACTGACCGGGCTTATGTGGTCTTAATGAACCCCAAAACCGGTGAAGTTTTAGCTATGTCCGGTAAAAAAATAGTTCGAGATAAACAAACTGGCAAAGTAGAAATGGAAGACGATGCCATCGGTACGTTTACGACTACATATAACGTAGGTTCCACGGTCAAGGGAGCAACTATTTTAACAGGATATAAAACAGGTGCTATTGCTCCAGGGACGATTTTTGATGATAAAGGCTTAAAAATCCAGGCCACACCTTTAAAAAAATCTTATGCCTACTTAGGCAGATTAAATGAAATTAATGCCTTAAAATTATCTTCCAACGTTTATATGTTTCATACTGCGATCAGAATTGGAAAAGGGCATTATGAGTATGATAAACCATTAAATATAAGCGCAAAGGCTTTTAATACTATTCGAAACTCGTTTGCCTCATTCGGGCTTGGGACAAGGACTGGCATTGATTTACCGAATGAACAATCCGGATTCAAAGGTCAGAGTCATCTACCTGGCTATTTGCTTGACCTTGTTATTGGACAATACGATACCTATTCTGCCATGCAGTTGGCACAATATGTTTCGACAATCGCAAATGGCGGTTACCGAATGCGTCCGCATGTGGTCAAACAAATGCTTGAACCAAAAGAAGGAACAAGTGAACTTGGACCTGTTGTAAAGGAGATTTACCCAACCGTCCTAAATACAATTGATATGAAACCTGATTGGATGTATCGCGTCCAGTTAGGTTTTAGAAAGGTTATGCATGAACGTGGCGGCACTGCCTATAAATTTTTTGGCACTGCACCGTACTCTCCTGCAGGTAAAACTGGTACAGCAGAAGCCTTTTATGATGGCCCAGAACGGTACAGATTCGGTATAGAACCACCACCAGTTATGAACCTTAGCTTGGTAAGCTACGCCCCTAGTTCAAATCCTGAAGTGGCCATGGCGGTTATTGTACCATGGGCTTATCAGGGGAAAAAAGACAACCGTGCCAACCTAAAAATTGGCCGTCGTGTCCTGGATACTTATTTTCAAATGAAGAAATAATCATCATTTCTGTGGGTGCCGTAATATGGCATCCTTTTTATTTCGTTATTCTCTACGTTCATTTTTCCTCAGCACTGATTTCACTGCCTTTTCAATTTCTGCATAACCCGTGCAGCGACAAATATTTGATTCCAGCCATTCTTTGATCATGTTATCATCGGCATCGGCATGCTGTTCAATTAATGAGTGACAGTTCATGATAAACCCAGGTGTACAGTAGCCGCATTGGAACGCAAAGTTTTTGACAAAAGCCTGCTGGATTGGAGTATTCTCCAACCCCTCAATGGTCGTTACTTTTTTTCCATCTGCTTCAACAGCAAGCATAAGACATGATTTCATCGGCCAGCCCTCAACATTGACCGTACAAGCGCCACAGTCCCCGTTTAAACAGCCAGGCTTCGCACCAGTCAGACCAAGTTTACCTCGTATTGCATATAAAAGTGTATCTGCTGACCGCACCACTATACTCCGCTTTTCTCCATTGATCTTTAACATAATCGTGTGAGATTTCACCTTTGCCCCTCCTTCCTTCTATAAATCTATAAATCTCAAGAATTCAAAGCAGCCCACACATCTAACAAAAGATTCCGCAAGACAAATAGCCTGTATTGGGCTGATCCTTCAACATCATCTAAAATTGGCTTTGGTAAGGTGGCAAGGGCCGCATCAATCCTTGCAGCGATTGGGATTTCACGGTTATTTAAAGATGCTTCCAATTCCTTGGATCGAAACGGAAATGGGCACAAGCCACTGATTGCGACGCGCACTTCGTGGTCCAATTTCAATGCTGCAATTGTAATTAATGGATACCCCATATTCCACTGCTGACGACGCTTAATACTAACAAACGGCGCTCGAATAAACCGGGTATCACTTACTAATTGAACAAGGAATTCCCCTTTTTTCAATTGAAGCTGTTCATGAAAGATTTCATTTATCGGCACCATCTTTTTTCCTTCCGGTCCCACAAGTAAAACTTGGCTATCCGCTAATAAAAATGGTAAAACGGCTTCTCGATAAAAAATTCGTGCACAAATATTCCCACCTAACGTAATTTTCCCTCGAGCTGTATGGTCGGCAACTTCACTGGCTGTTTTTGTTAATAATGGAAATGGATTTGCCTCTTCAATCTTTGTGAGGGTGAGCGTACTGCCAAGCAGCAAATGGTCACCATTAACCTGCATGACCTTGGTTTCAGAAATATCTTTTATATCAATAACGGCTTCGGTATATTCTAAATCTATTCTTCCAAGCGTAATTAACTCCGTGCCCCCCGAAAAGAACATCGGTTTCTTTCCATGCTGATCTAAATCCTGATATAAATCAACTGCCTCTTTTAAGGTGGCTGGCTTATAATAATCAAAATCAAAGGGAAGCATTATTTTTGCGCCTCCTTTGCTTTCCAAATCAA
>NZ_JBALOS010000152.1:7579-26323 GCF_036962765.1 Neobacillus drentensis | reverse complement strand
TCCCGCCAAACGGGAACGGGATTCCGCCGATTGTTTGAGCTTTCCCGCCAAACCTTAATTTGATCGATTTAACACATAGGTTTGGCCGCACTAAACGGGGAGGATTCCGCCGACTTTCCTATTTATTCCGCCGAACTAATCCGGAATTCCGCCGATTTCAAAAGTTATTCCGCCAAACTAGAACACAATTCCGCCAACTCCCCCATTTTTTCCGCCAACCACCCATTTCAAAGCACACAAAAAAGAGCGACCAAAACGTCGCTCTTTATCCAAACTCTATGCCGATGTCGAGAACATGTATTTCTTATAATGATAGCGGATTGAGAAGATTAAGCCGAGGCCTAACATGTTTCCCATCAAGGCACTACCACCGTAGCTAATAAACGGTAAGGGAATACCAGTAATTGGCAGCACGCCAATGGTCATCCCGATATTTTGGAAAACGTGGAAGGTAATCATGCTGATGACCCCTACGCAAATATAAGTATAAAAGTTATTCTTTGTCTCCATTCCAACCTTGGTTATATGGTAAACCAATAGAAAGAACAAACTGATTAATACGCTCGCACCTATGAAGCCATATTCCTCGCCGACGACACTAAAGATAAAGTCGGTCTGGCTCTCGGGTAAGTAGACTTCGCGGTTTCCAAAACCTTTACCGCCCGTCTGCCCTGACCCAATCGCTAACAGGGATTTGGTCAACTGGTAGGCATCCGAACCTTGGTAACTATAGGGGTCAAGCCATGAGTAAATCCGACGGAGCTGGTACTCGCCTACCCCAAGATATTTTTCAAGTAGATCTGGTTTCCATAATACAAAATAAAAAATCGTCCCGATCAGTGCAATCCCGGTGGAAAATAGTGGGGTCAAAAGCTTCCACGATATCCCTGAAATAAAAACCATCCCGATCATAATAGCTAGGAAAACGAGTGAAGTTCCTAAATCTTGCTTGATGATAAATGCTAATGGGACCATTGTGACAATCCCCATCTTCACCAACAGCCAGAAATCGGTCTGCATCGTTTTGATCTGGTTCTTTTGGTGATGATCTTCAATCACGCGTGCAAGAGCCAATATAATGAAGATTTTAACAAACTCAGATGGCTGAATTGTTCCCACTCCAGGTATTTTAAACCAGTTTTTCGCCCCATTGATAACAGGCGCGATACTCTCCGGCGCAACAATTAAAAATCCAAGCAGAAGAAGTCCAAATCCATAAGCATACCAGGTTAACTTTCGTAATTGGTCCGAATCAAGAGTCATAACCCCAGTAATGATTCCACTGCCCACAGCATACCAAAAAATCTGCTTAATTAGAAAGTTCTCCTTGTATTGTCCGCTTGCCTGCGCACTATAAATCGCTAAACAGCTTGCTAGAAATAGTAAAATCAATATAAAAACAAGATTATAATCAAGTTTTGAAGTTTTGTTAGTATTTGAAGTCATATAGGTTCCACCTTACTAAGAAATGCTACATTCCTCCATTATATTTTTATTATCAATAAATCACAACTTCTAAACCATGAATGGTTTGATTTACCTAGAAAGTTCTACTCGTTAAAATAAATCTGCTGTACCTTCCCTGCCATCCATGCCAGATTACTTGGTACCTGTGGAATTCCATATCCGATATAAAGTGGGGTGGTGACAAAACGTGAAACTACCTTGGCATAAATTTTATTTTCTATATGATGGAAAAACAGATTATAGCTTGATGCTTTGAATGGAAAATTATTCAGGATATAATGAACCGCTATTTGCAGGTAATCTGAAAATTTTTCCTGGTAGCTGGAATCCTCCATTTCAATATTGAATTCATAGAAGCCAACACGCGGCTTTGTCGATAGGGTAAACCGGACCCCTTCCTCCTCGGCAATCACAATGCCCTCAAACATTTCATGGGTTACCTTTTCTTTATAATTAATATCATCCAGGCCGATAATTTGCATATGAGGATGGGAGAGCGTACCTCCGGACAATGGTCCATGGTTTTTGAAAAAGATTACCGATTGATAGCGGCCTGTTTCCTCCATGGCTAACCAATGTTTGATGCCAAACCTCATCAGTTTATGTAAATGCTCTTTTGAGTAAGTTGATAATTCACCATGACAATCATCTGTTTCAATTAATACCGTTTGAAAGGTATGTTCTAAAACTGGATATTTATTTTTCAAAAGAATAATTGGTTCGTCCACAGCAATGAGGTTGGTCAGTTGATCTCTTTCGCAAAAAGGACATGCCTGGTCTTTGTTTCGTATATTCTCAGGCTTTTGAACACCAATCGACGTATTAAAATGTAGATGTGAATTTTCCAAATGCGCTTCTCCTCTCGAACGGGTATACTTCTATTTTATGGGAGAGTGCCCTCCAATTGCACTTATTTTGTTTAGTCAGCCAATATTTTCATTGACCTAATTGGAAAGAGAATCCTAAAATAGAGGAGAATTTCATTAAATAGATAATTTTAGCATATCTTTTAAATGTACAGGCTTATCATTTCTTTAGATTGTGAGGGTATTTATGTTAACGAAATTAGAAGCATTTATTCTTGGGATTATTCAAGGTTTAACGGAATTCTTGCCCATTAGCAGTACAGGCCATCTTTATTTAGGAAGAAATTTATTCGGTTTGCAGGAAGCTGGGCTCTTGCTCGATACCATGCTTCATGTCGGCACGTTGTTGGCTGTGTTTGTATTTTATAAGGAAGAATTTATCAAAATTATTAAGAATCCATTTAGTAAGTTAACCTTTTTGCTAATCGTTGGGACGATCCCAGCGGTGGTCTTTGGACTTGCCTTTAAAGATTATATTGATGAAATTTCGAAAACAGGTGTGACAATTGGCTGGGAGTTTTTGATTACGGGAATTTTCCTGTGGCTTGCTGATTCCGTGAAAAATGGCTATAAAAAAATGGATGATATTAGCTATAAGGATGCCCTCATCATTGGGACTTTTCAGGCGGTTGCCATTATGCCGGCGATTTCTCGTTCAGGGATGACCATTGTTGCGGCACTTTGGCGAAAATTAGACCGTGAAACAGCTGCGTATTTTTCCTTCTTATTATCCACTCCTGCGATTGCAGGTGCGATTGTCTTACAAACAAAGGATTTACTCGGCGGTCAAGGGGAAGAGATCTCTCTGTCGGCATTGCTTGTTGGTATTGTTGCTTCTGCTATCTTTGGTTATGTAGCCGTTAAATGGATGATTGGCTATTTGAAGAATCACTCCTTAAAACCATTTGCTATTTATGTGTGGGCCTTAGGCCTGCTCGTGTTATTTTTCCAATTTACGGGTAAATTTTAAAGCAGGAGCAGGTGGAAAAATCAATACGCAAATAAAAGCCCTCGATTCGCAAATAAAAGGGGATTTTTCACAAATAGGAGTAAAATAAACTACCATTTAAAAAAAACAACGAGAAAGCGACCCGATGCAATCGAGTCGCTCTTCTTTACAATGAAACAGGTAGTTTTGCCATTTCTCTAGCTGCTTCGGCGGCTTGTTCCTTCGCTTTTGCCATAATCTCAGGAATCATTTTGGGGAAATGATCCATACCTTCTGCAACAACTGTATCCAGTCTCTCAAAACCAAGGAATTCAAATACTTTTTGTAAGTAGCGGTCGCCCATTTCAAATTCCATCATTGGACCAGATGAGTATATACCGCCACGCGTCTGAATGTGAATGGCTTTTCTACCAGTAAGAAGTCCTTCTGGGCCTTCCGGCGTGTTCGTAAACGTTTTTTCCACAGCTTGTCATTGTTGTAAATGGTGAAGTGAAACAAGTGGGACCAACCAAACGCGTTCTTGACCAACCGAATACCTTCACTGCCTCCTTCCTAAACGAGTGGAAAAAGTTTTATCCTATTGCACGTTAATTAGCAGTTCTGTTCGGAACTGCTATTTTCTAGTGGAAGGTAAAGAACGCCCCTGCTCACTGCAGAGGCATTCTAGTCTTTCTGCGGAAACCACAATGTCACGCTCGTTCCCTTATTCAGCCTGCTTTTTACTTTAATGACGCCTTTATGAGCATCCATTAAAGCTTTAACGATCGAGAGCCCGATTCCGACTCCCCCTGTTTTACGATCACGGGATTTATCACCGCGATAGAAGCGTTCAAATATATGCGGAATATCGTCCTCTGCCATTCCTGCGCCTTCATCTTGAATCTTAAAGCCAACATTGCCTTCCATGTCTGTTTGCACAGAGAGGGTGACATTTTTTCCTTCTGGGGTATACTTCAGGGCATTATTAAGGATGTTTGACAGAATTTGCATTAACCGATCCTTGTCTGCTTCAAATAATTCGTCCTCGGCAGGTTCTTTAATCAGGAGATGAACACCCTTCTCTTTAAACAAGGGCTGGAACATCTCAAATAACGCCGCCAGCACACTTCCTGCATCTAATTCGATTTTTTCCAGTCTGATCTGAGGATTTTCGGCCGCCAGCAGCTTTTCTAATTCATTAACGAGCCTAACTAACCGCATTAACTCTTCATGTGTTGTCTGCAATCGCTGCGGCGTTGGCTCCCAAATACCGTCCTGAAATGCCTCAATTTGACTTCTCAATGTCGCAAGCGGTGTACGGAGTTCATGTGCTAGGTCACCTGTAAAATGCTTTCGCAAATTTTCTTCCTTTGCCAATGACACGGCCAAATTATTAAACGAGATCGCAATATCCTTTACCTCGGTTGGCAAACCGGTTAATGGAATCCGAATATCAAGATTATGATTCTGTAGTTCATTTGCTGCAAACGAAAGCTTCTGTAACCCTGAGGTGAGCTTCTTTGAAAAAAGCATACTAAATATAATCGCCAAAACAATCGTCAAACAAACAGCCGCATAAATGTATAATTGGATCGTTTGAATAAACGTATATTCATCATCAATTAAGCCCTTAGGATAGATGGCGACGAGTTTCCCAATGATTTGATTCTCTACCCTCAGTGTATAGGTCTTGGAATGCCACTCTTCCCCATTTGGAGCAGGTTCCGTTAATCCGAAGCTGTTTAGCATGCCGCGAATGTTGGATGAATCCATTTGCAATTGCCCTAAACGATCATAAAGTTGAAAATAAAGTTGATCGGTCATCGCATGTTCGTGTAAGAGGCCAAATACCGGGTCGCTCGTAAAGTGGCCGTTTTTTTTATAATCCTTTTCAATTTCCGCGATGATTCGATCAATCTTCTTTTCCCGATTTCGATCTAAGTAGCTATTAAAGCTCTCCTCAAAACCATACTGGATGAAAAAACTAACGATGATGATGGCAATCATCGAGATGAGGATTAAATAAAATAGTATCTTAGACCGGAGCGTTTGCAGCATCTAATACCCCTCCAAATTTATACCCCATTCCGAAAACCGTCACGATAAAATCTGGCTGCCGTGAATCCCTCTCAATTTTTTTACGAAGATTTTTGATATGGGTATCTACACTGCGTTCATAGCCATCATAATACATGCCTTCATCCTGAATTTTTTCGAGCAAATCCATCCGGCTGTAAACCCGGCCAGGATTTACTGCCATATTGGTTAATAGCTTATATTCGATTGGTGTTAAGGTAATGTTGTCTCCGTTTGCGGTTACTTCTTTTTTAATTAAGTCAATGATCAGCTTTTTGCGATTGAATTCAAGTCGTTCCACTTTTTCCGTCTTTTTTACACGTCTTAAAATCGCTTGAACACGCACCACTACTTCCCGTGGGCTGAACGGTTTGGTTAAGTAATCATCTGCGCCCATCACGATTCCATTAATTCGGTCATCTTCTGCTGATTTGGCCGTCAACATCAGAATGGGTACATCCGATTCTTTTCGAACCAGACGGCAGACTTCTTCACCAGAAATATCCGGCAGCATTAAATCTAGTATAATTAAATCTGGGTTTAGGGCTTTTACCTTTTTCAAAGCATCAATACCATTATCTGCGCAATGAATTTCATAGCCTTCCCTTTCTAAATAGGCTTCAAGAACTTCTATTATTCTACGTTCATCGTCTACTAATAATATTTTCATTTTAACCACTCCCCACATATTAAATATATCATTCCAAGTCTGTGATGTTTGTAACTTCACAAATTCACCACAAGTTCTTCATAACATCTTCAATTTTTCTCGGTAAGATGGGGGTGTAGTTAGAAAGAGGCGATCACTAGAAGGACTCCCAAGTTTGTAGTTATCCCCTCTGTGATGAAGTACATGGTCCAAGGCCATCTTACTCATCCCAAATTTAACCTCTCTTTTTTAAATAGTCAGGGCGCCCCACCGATGGGGCGCCCACTTTTTTTATTTTAGCTGTGTTAAAGGTTATAGTTGATATTCCTTTATTTTAAAAATTTGCTACAATATGAAGCTCTTAACCGGCAGACGATATAGTATGCTAGGAGAGTGAGGTGCTCAAATTTATGAATAAAATCTCAATTAAGATTGGCGTTCTTTTTTTTCTAGCGATATTTATATTAGAATGCATTTTAATGGTTTTTTTGCACAATAATATTATTCATTCCCGGGTGCATGAAGAGTTAACTTCACTCCAAACACGCGGAAATAATCATCGTGAGATCCTTGAGGCATCCTTTCATGATGAAACCATTCGACACATAGCCATAATGGAGGCGCGGACGGATACACAGGTGATTTTAACCAAGCCCGATGGAACCATTTATATGTCATCCAATCGTGTGACAGACGATATGAAAACGATCATGAAAGCCGTGCCAAAACCCATTCCGCACGAAGGATTTATTTTAGAGAACGACTGGAAAAATAAGGCCTATATTGCTTCTGTCAGTCCGGTAATCATAGATGATCATTTTACTGGGTATGTCTTTATGTTTCAAAATACCGAAAAAATCAAAGAGATGATTTCTGGATTAAACCAGCATTTTCTGATTGCTGGTCTGCTTTCCCTGTTGTTTATGATTATCATCATTATTACGCTAACACGCTATGTCACCCAACCGCTCATTCAAATGAGTGAAGCAACCAAACGAATCAGCAAGGGCGATTTCTCCGTGTCCTTACCGAAGCTTGGCAAGGACGAAATGGGGGAACTTGGGGAATCGATTAAGGTGTTAGCAAGTGATTTAGAAATGCTAAAAAACGAACGGAATGAGTTTCTCGCAAGCATCTCGCACGAGCTCCGTACTCCACTGACTTATATTAAGGGCTATGCAGATATCGCCCGACGCCAAGAAACCATTGGTGAGGACAGAGATAAATATTTAGGGATTATTTTTGAAGAGACAGGCAAGCTATCGAAACTAGTTAAGGAATTATTCAATCTCGCAAAAATGGATGAGAATACTTTTTCGATTGAAAAAGAAAAGGTTCATTTACGGCCTTATTTTCAATCTATCATCGAAAAAGTTACCCCTGCACTCAAAGAAAATCATATGGACCTTGTTCTAGAATGCTCAGTTGATCTTTATATGTTCCTAGATCCAATACGATTCGAACAGGTTATTCTCAATCTGATTGATAATGCACGTAAATATTCGGAACCAAATTCTAAAATCCGTGTCGAAGTTAGGAATATTAGTGGAAGAGTTCATATGAAGATTCAAGATGAAGGAATGGGAATCCCTGGAGAGGACTTGCCGCGCATTTTTGAACGGTTCTACCGCGTTGATAAATCTAGGACCCGTGCACTCGGTGGAACAGGGCTGGGACTGTCAATTGTTAAACAATTAGTTGAGGCACATGGAGGTACAATCAAGGTAACAAGCAAGCCAAATAACGGGACCGCATTTGAGATGATCTTATAAAAGGTAAAAAGACACCAGGCATGCCCGGTGTCTTTTTTACTTTTTACTTATGGATCCAAACTGCACCAGCAGAGTTGTCTTTTGCTTCGCCGATGACTTGGAACTGAAGACCGAAGTTAGGAACTTTGCGTCCAGCATCTGGAATCAACTCATTAGAGTAAGTTTTAGAGTCATCAAATGATGTTACGCCTGAAAGTCCTTTGTAATCAAAGATTCCACGAGAAGGTGAATTAATATACCATGCAGGTGACTTGTCTAATGAGAAGGCCGCATCTGCAACTTGGTAGCGTGTACTTTGACTTACTGAAGTCTTGCCGTTTAGAGTACCAATTATTGCTTCAGGATGGGCATCGACTACACCAAGGAATCCTTCTCCTGGGTGAACACCTACCCAGTTATCAGTATATGAATCATCTGCATACCAAACTACTAAACCAGTATTATATTTAACACCTCGAGAGAATTGCAGTGCTGTGTCGGAACCTGCATAGTTTCTCCACTCTAAGTAGTAGTAGTGATCTTTCAAGAAAATACCGTCTGTCTGAGTAAAACCATTAAGCATTACAGCAGGTGTACCTTCAGCGCCATCAGTGAATACGCCATTACCGTCAACAGTCAGTTTCAGCTCGTCCATTGCAAGACCTTCAGGAGCTAAACCGCCATCAGTTACATATTCAAAAGCTAGTTTTACTTTCTTGCCGGCAAATTGACTTAAATCATATGATACATCTATCCATTTTCCATTTGTAGTGTCCATACCATCAGCAACGTTTGTATCCCCGATTTTATCTAGTTCTACTTCTTCACCATCCACCAATGCATTTACATATACATAGTCATAATCATACTCAACTTCATAATTTGCCTTATACGAAAATTCAGCATTTGTAGCATTTGTAAGATCCAATTCAGGAGTTACAAGTGTGGTATGAAGGTCATCCCCTTTTTGGCTGTAGTAGTATTTGCTACCAAAAGTAGTTTGAATACCCTTTACTACTTTTTTCGGAAGATTAACCTTTACAATACCTGGGTTCTTTGATTTTGTGACACTTTGGTCTATAACTGCCGCACCACCGTTTTTATCGATGTCTGCATAGTTCACTTCCGTAATATTGGCCCAGTTGCCGCCGATTGTTTTTTGGAAGAAGTCTTTATTTTGCGGTGAGAAGCTTGGTGGTTGGGTACCAGCGATATGACCGCTCCAGCTGCCGCCACTCATGATAGACCATTGCTCAACTGGCTCACCGTTACCAGTATACTGAGTATCATACTCATCTGGAAGACCTAAGTCATGACCAAACTCGTGCGCAAATACGCCAGTAGCCCCATCTTCTGGTTCAATGGTGTAGTCAAATGCAGCCATTTGTCCTCCCCAATAAGGGACCGCAGCAGTTGTACCAGGTACTCGATAAGGAGCGTTGCCAACAACCGAACGGTGTGACCAGATTGCATCGTCACCAAGCTTGCCGCCTCCTGCTTCCTGTCCAACTCCGGAGTGAAGAACCATCAAGTGGTCTACAAGTCCATCCGGCTCGTTCTGGTTTCCATCACCATCAAGATCATATTGATCAAAATGGTCGTAATCAGCTAAGTTAATCCCTGATTGAGCCGCTGCAACCAATGCATCCCTAACAAGACCACGAGCACCTTTTGTTCCAGGCGCATTATCATGACCTCCTGCCGAATTGTCGCCACCGTATTCAGCAGCATTCCCTGGCACCTTCAACCAGTTTGAAACCTCTCCGGAAACAGTGTAGCTTCCGCCAGATTGCTCTTCATAATATTGTTTAAAAGTCTTAATCTTCTCACCGTTGAAAAGGGTGAAATCTTCATCGCCAAAAAGCATTTTTTGATAGTGCTCGCGATTGAAATCATCAGCCCACATATAACCAGGTTCTTGGTCAATGTTATTGTGTGCGAAATCTGCATATTCAACAAGCAGCACAAGTACTTTATCTTCGCGTATTGCTCCGTTATAGTTTGCTTGTGTAGCAGAATTTACTTTTACTGTACCTGTTGGTTTACCCTTTTTAAAGTTTTCATGACCCTTTTCAAGTTGTTTAGCAAGCTTGTCCTTCTGTTTTGTAACAAAGTCCTTTGCTTTCTTGTCAAATTCCTTCTGCTCTTTTGTTATTGCCTTTTCTGATTTGCCAGGCTTTTCACCCTGTTTTTTCTTTATGTAAGCTTTAACTGCTTTTGTTACGTCTTCCTGACTAGCACTCTTAGAAATTAGACCCCTTTTTTCCAATGCCTTTGCAAGTCTGTCCTGATCGACAATATTCAAGTCAATCGATGCAGATTCTGCTGCATTTACTGTTTTGGCCGACACTGGTGTTGCTTTTGGCCCAGCAAATGTACCTGCGAATAATGTCGTCGCAAGTAGAGTAGTAGCGGCGACGCTGGAAAATACCTTTAAACCACTTTTCTTCTTCAAATATGTTGCCCCCTAATAATAAATATGGTGTTTAACGTTTTCAGAAGAGTCTGATTTGAATTTTAACAAGGAGAAGTAATATTGTAAATATTTTAAATATTGTGTATTATAGGTAAGAATTCAGGTAAAATCTATTATCAATGACCAACATTTACCATTAACTCGAGTAGTTTCACCTGAATTAAAAAGGAGTTTTATAGGAATAAATGACCTAAAAATCTCTAATTGCGACAAAATACTTATAATTTCGAGCTTCTAGATTTAATTCTTATTACCTACAAAAAAAGTAAAAAATTGTTCACCGAGGACCAAATGGATAGACTTCATTATTTTAATAATGATTAAAGAACTACTCTTCCCCAGCAACGCACCAAAGTAATAAAGCATTACTCTGATTCTTTTGGTAAAATATCTAAAACTATTGTTATTGTAATAGAATAATAATCTTAATTAGTTTAAAAGCAAAAAAAGAAAATCCTTATCGAATGTGATAAGGATTTTCTTTTTTATTCGGCTTTTTTAACTTCATTGGTTAATTCCTCAATACTTTTTCTTATATTTCCTTTTCCTGAGTAGTTTTCAATGAGTTCCTTCACGTCAATACCGCTTGAAGCCTTAAGTGACTCCTGAAGACTCGCCATCAAGTTGGTTGCATAGCTGGTGATTTTATTAGCGCCACCGCTTTCTCCAGAGCCGCCTCCAGTATCAACGACTGTAATCTTATCAATATTGGACAATGGCGCCGCCACTTGCTTCGCATATTCTGGCAACATTTTAATGACCATGTCCAGGATAGCCGCTTGACCAAATTGTTCAAATGCTTCAGCAATTTTTTCTTTTGCTTCCGCTTCGGCTAAACCTTTGAGGCGAATAATTTCCGCTTCGGTTGATCCCTGCGCTTTTTGGGCCTCTGCTTTAGCTAGGCCATCCAAACGAATTCGCTCGGCTTCTGCTTTTGCCATTGCTTCAATCCGATATTTATTGGCCTCAGCTGCAGCAATTTCCTTGGCCTTATTTGCTTCCGCGGATTGTTCCACGGAATAACGGTCAGCGTCAGCCTTTTTCTTCACTTCCGAGTCATATTGCCGTTCGCGGCGTTGAATTTCTTTTTCTTCTAATTCTATTTGTTTTTGTCTTTCAATAATCTTAATTTGCATTTCTTGTTCCATGACATCCTGTTTGGATCTTGCCGTTTCCAGATCGTATGCCTGGTCGGCACGGGCCTTGGCAATATCTTGTTCGCGTCTAAACTCAGCCACTTTTAATTGGTTGACCTTTTCCGCTTCGGCAATTTCTGTTGCTCGCTCTAATTCATTTCGCTTGGCTTCTTTCGCTGCCTCTGCTTTTTTAATCCGAGTTTCTTTTTCGGCTTCTGCCGTTGCGATATCCGCATCTCTTTTTACTTGTGCAATCCTCGGCTTACCTAGTGAATCCAGGTAACCATTTTTGTCACGGACGTCCTTTATCGTAAACGACACAATCACCAAGCCCATTTTGGCTAAGTCCTGTGAGGCAACCCTTTGGACCTCTTGGGAGAATTTATCCCGGTTTTTATAAATTTCTTCGACGGTCATCGAACCAAGAATCGAACGCAGATGTCCTTCAAGTACTTCTCGTGCTTCATTCTCACGGTCTTCCTTAGGTTTTCCGAGGAACTGTTCCGCTGCAGTTGCAATTTCACTAATTGAGCCGCCAATTTTAATAATCGCTACCCCGTCGGCCATTACAGGTACACCTTGCTCGGTATAAACCTCAGGAGTTGTTACCTCCAGTTTACTAGATAGTAAGCTTAGCGGTTTAGCTTGTTGGAAGACGGGTAAAATAAACGTACCCCCGCCGCGGATGATTTTAATTTTATTCCCAGACTCGTCGACATGGACATTTCCGTTACCAAGGAAGCTGCCGGTCACGATTAAGGCCTCATCCGGTCCGGCCGTTCTGTATTTCGTAATAAAAACACCGATTAACGCAAGTAAAATAAGAACAACTATTCCAATGAATACCCAGATAATATTGAATTCCATCTCCTAAAACCTCCCTATAAAAAACTCTCTAATTGATGATGTACCGTTACTTGCAGGACACCTTTTTCTACCTGGACAATCAGCACTTTTGTTCCACTCTCAATCAGGTCTCCATCAAAGCTTGATGCTGGCTTAGCAATTCTGCCGCTTGTACTGTCAATCATCACTTCCCCAAACCCGTCAACAGGAATGGTCGTGATGACCGTCCCAATCCTGCCCCGCAGGTCTGCTTCTTTATAGACAAGTGATTCCTCCGCAGACGAGAGCGGGATAAGCACAAAAACATTTAATAACGATACAACAATAAAGGCCGCAACTGCAGAAATGCCTAAAATCAGTAAATAATGGAATGATGATAGCCGTTCAAACAGATAACCGCTCGCAGACAAGATTGTCACGAAAGCAAAGATCAGGACCGGGTTAAGAAAATCGATTCCCTCTCCAAATCCATGAAAATGGAAAACATCTGCAAATAACACATACAAAACGGTTAAAACCCCTGCAATTATTAATCCATATAAATAAATCGTTTCTAAAGGAATGCTGAATGGTTCCATGCGCATCCATCCTTCTTATTCATTTAAAAAATTTAGGTTAATCCTTTAAGTACGTAACCACCACTCCTCATCCATAAGCATCCATCCCTTCCTATGTATCTACCTTTAATACGGTTATATTATGGAAAAGTTTCACTTTTTTCTAAAAATTTACCTGTTTCATTCAAGATTCGATACTGCTTGTCAAAATCCTTCCTCACGGATATGGAGAATTTATGAACAATTCTTCATAAAAATAAAAAAGTGCCATAGCACTTAGCTACAACACCTTATTGAATCATATTCAAGAACTTCCTTGTTCGTTCTTCTTTTGGATTAGTAAAGATCTCTTCTGGCTTGTTCCTCTCAACAATCACACCTTGATCCATGAAAATGACCTCATCGGCCGCTTCACGGGCAAAGCGCATTTCATGGGTAACCACAATCATCGTCATCCCCTCACCAACCAGGTCTTTCATAACCTTTAACACCTCTCCAACGAGTTCGGGATCAAGGGCAGAGGTCGGCTCGTCAAAAAGCATCACTTCCGGTTCCATGGCTAGTGCCCGGGCAATACCGACACGCTGCTGCTGACCGCCGGAAAGCTGGGCGGGAAAGTAATCTACCTTATCACCAAGTCCTACTTTTTCAAGGAGTGCCTGTGCTTTTTTCCGTGCAATCTCTTTACTCTCGCCTTTAACAATGATGGGACCTTCCATGACGTTTTGAAGAGCAGTTTTGTGCGGGAAGAGATTATAGCTTTGAAAAACCATCCCCGTTAAGCGCCGAAACGAGGCGACTTGTTTTTTCGGTACACTTTTTGAAAAATCCAAGCTTTGTCCTTCGATGGAGACGATTCCTTTGTTCGGTGTTTCAAGCACATTCAAACACCGAAGCATCGTTGTCTTACCGGAACCCGATGGACCGATCACTACAACTACTTTTCCTTTTTCAACGTCTAGGTCAATCCCTTTTAAGACCTCTAGCTGACCAAATTGCTTATATAAACCTTTAATTGAAATCATCGTAATACTCCCTCATTAAGACGTGTACCGGTCCATTCTCTTTTCCAAATATCCTTGCACGATAGAAAGGAAAAAGCAAATAACCCAATAAAAAAGTGCTGCTTCTACATAAACCAATAAAAATTCATAGGTGGTTGAAGCAATTTCTTGGGCCCGGCGAAACATCTCTGTTACAAGGACAACTGACGCAAGAGAAGTGTCTTTTACAAGACTAATAAATGAATTCGATAATGGCGGTATGGATACTCTTGCTGCCTGCGGCAGGATAATCCTCTTTAATGCTTGGGTGTAGGTCATTCCGATCGAATAACCAGCTTCCCACTGGCCCTTAGGAATGGAGATAATCGCAGCTCGAATGATTTCTGAAGCATAAGCCCCAACACTTAGTGAGAAACCAATGACCGCGGATATAAATGGATCCAGGGTCACTCCTATATTAGGAAGTCCATAAAAAATAATGAATAACTGAACCAGTAATGGAGTGCCGCGAATCGCTGAAACATAAAACCTGGCTATCCCTTGAAAGAGTTTTACCTGAGAAATTCGGGCAAGAGCAGTTAGCACCGCCAGAATAATCCCGATAATAAACGAAATGATTGTTAATGGAATAGTATTCATAACAGCACCCTCCAGCAGCGGCCGGAGGGAAGTTTTTGCAATCTCGATTAATCTATCTGCTCGTTCTGGGTCAGCAAAAATACTATTTAAGTACATCTTCACCAAACCATTTCTCAGAGATTTTTTTGTAGGTGCCATCATCGACGATATCTTTTAACACCTTATTCACTTCGTCGACTAGCGTATCACTATTCTTTCTAAACATAAAACCGCTTGAAGAAGCATCATCTGCGGTTGCGACAACCTTGATTGGCGCATCTGGCTTTTGTTTTTTATAGTCTAAAAATGAAAGCTTATCGTTAATTGTCACATCAACACGTTTTTGGGCAAGGAGCTCAACTGCTTGTTGGAAACCATCCACTCCAACTATTTTAGCTCCATATTTCTTTGCCATATCTGCGTAATTACTTGTCATCGATTGAGCCGCATTTAAACCTTTGATATCTTCAAAGCTTTTCACTTTATCGTTATCTTTATGGGCAATCAGGACACCTGCAGAAGTAATATATGGATCTGAGAAATCATATTTTTCCTGACGGTCTGGACGAATTCCAACCTCGTTCGCAATAATATCAAAACGCTTTGCATCTAATCCTGCAAACATCGCATCCCACTGTGTTTCTTTAAATTCAGGTTTAACCCCAATTCGTTTGGCAACCTCAGTCGCAAGATCCACATCAAATCCCGTTAGCTTGCCACTAGTATCATGGAAAGTAAATGGAGGATACGTACCTTCTGTTCCAATTAATAGTGTTCCTTCATCTTTTACCTTTTTCAATAAATCGTTACCTGCTTTTTCAGCAGTCTTGTTGTCAGTTTTGTTATTATCTTTATCGGCATTATCCTTGCCGCAAGCTGACAGTACTAACATAAAGCTAAATAAAAGTGCGAAAATAAGTGAAAGTTTTTTCACTGATGAAACCCCCTAATTCTGATTGTTTTTATCGGATTTAATCATATTACACAGATTGACTTATGTCAAAGGAAAAGTTGTGCACGAAATTAAAATTATTTTACCCTTTTTTACAAAATAAAAACCCATCAGAGGAATTCTGATAGGCTAAAAAATTATTATGCTGATAAAGCTTTCTTTTGTTCCATGTTAGCGGTCTTTTTACTTCTCCAAAGTGGTCCATAAAAGAGGACACCGCTCGCTATTAAGATCATCCCATAAGTGAAGGTTTTAATATCAGCTGTTCCAGCGATAATAACCCACACCGAATAAATGGTCGCAAGCAAGGCAATAATTCCATCGGTAATCCTTGAACGATCCCCTATATAGGTCTCTCCTGTCACAACTAATTTTAACTGGTAAACCGAAGAGATAAAGTAAGGCACCAAGTAGGATAACGTTGCAATGACTATAACGAATCCAAAGGCATCTGAAATGGATTTTGATACCGTTGAAAAAATAAACAATTGTCCTAAACCATTCGAGACAATCATGGAAAATAACGGAATTCCTTTTTTGTTTTCTTTTTTGAAAGATGGAAGGAATAATCCTTGCTTCGCTGCTTGATATGGTACTTCTGCACTTAACATTAACCAGCCAATCGTTGAACCGAATAAGCTGATTAACCCGATCCCTGCTAATACTTTCCCAGCAATAGGTCCTAAGACAGTTGAAATAGCATCAATTAGCGGCTTATCAGAATGCATAAGCGTGGTTTGGTCTAACATTCCCATTACTAAGGTGCTGATACCGATGTAAATCCCAAGGGCAATAAATAATCCAAGGATAGTGGCACGTTTAACATCCGTTTGTTTTCTAGCACGCGAAGCAAACACAACTGCAGATTCGACCCCAATAAATGCCCACAATGTATTAACAGCAGCACTGTTCACTTGACTCATCATTCCAATTGCATGACCAGCTTCGTCCATTCTAACGGCCATGAACGGAAGGATATTGCTTTTTTCAAATGCAAATAAACCGACAATAATAAACAGAATAAATCCGGCAATTTTAGCTGCAGTTGCAGCAAAATTCAGCTTTCCGGCACTTTCAATCCCACGCAGGATAATAAAGTGAATTCCCCAGAGCAGGAGGGAACATACAAGAAAAGTTAATCCATTACCGACCTTAAGTGTAAATCCGCCAATGGTAAACCAATCCGCCTGGCTTGTTAAGATCGGGAAAAAGGTTGATAAATAACCAGCAAAGGTTGTAATCATCGCAACATTCCCGGCAAGGTTACCGATCCAATATCCCCAAGAAGACATAAAACCAGATAGGATTGATGCGTGTGAACCTGGTTTAAATAATTCCTTTGCATATATTTGTGGACCGCCAGTTATATTTGGTTTTCGAATCGCAAGGTTACCAAATACAAGAGCTGTCATTAATACACCAAGGCCTGTTACGAGCCATGCTGAGATCACACCAGCAGGACTCGCTGCTTCAGATAGCGAGCTTGGCAGCATAAAAATCCCTGAACCGACCATGTTTCCGACAACAAGAGCGGTTAAAACCCAAAAACCTAATTTATTTGCGTTCCCCATGGTGTAATCCCTCTCTCTAATAAGGTTTTATTTTATATTAAAAAAATGTTTTTTTAGTTATTTACTTGAATAAGCATTAAAACACTTTATTAAATATAAGACCCGTCAAGGATTGTGTCAACGGGAAATTTTATCCTGATAAAGTATTAAAGAAGTAAATTGACAAAAAAAATAGTAAGTACCCATTGCAATGGATTACATTACTATTTTATAGTTCATCCTTATTGGAATGGGATATCTTCGACAGTTCCCATTATAGTCTTTTTTTGATTCCCTTCAAGAGTGGGTTTCATGGAAACATGGAATGGTTTTTTTCCAAGTCATCTAGTTCAAACCACATCCGCTTTCTATTTCCACCAACCATCAAACATTGTAACTGGAAGTTGGCGTTTATGTTCAGTCATGAGATAGCGCTGTTCTATTTTGTCAGCTACCTCTTTTGAAACGGACTTGCCTTCCAAATAGTCGTCGAGTTCATCATAGCTGATACCTAATTCCGTCTCATCGGCCTGTCCAGGTTTTTGGTCCAGCAGGTCTGCAGTAGGTGTTTTTAAATATAAACGTTCATCTGCACCCAGTTCTTTTAACAGAGCTTTCCCTTGCCGCTTCGATAATCCGCTCAATGGAAGAATGTCAGCTCCGCCATCGCCATACTTTGTATAGAAACCTGTTACGGCTTCAGCTGCATGATCTGTCCCAATAACCAGCAGCCCCTCCATACCACCAATCGCATATTGAGCAATCATTCTCATTCGAGCCTTTACATTTCCTTTTTGATAATCACTTAGAGGTGCCCCCTGATAGCTTTCATCATATTCTTTTTTGACTTCATCTACGGATGATTTGATGTTAAAGACTGTCTCACGGTCAGCGCGGATAAAGGCTAATGAACGCTTAGCATCTTCCTCGTCTTGTTGGACGCCATAAGGAAGACGAACAGCGATAAATAAGGCATCAGTTCCTTCGCTCCGCAGCTCTTCCACCGCTAGTTGGGCGAGCCGGCCTGCAAGCGTTGAATCTTGACCACCGCTTATTCCCAGCACATAACCCTTGGCCTTTGTTTTTAATAGGTAATTTTTTAAGAAATCAATCCGTTTCCTAATTTCTTCTTGCGGATGGATGGTCGGATTGACATTTAAATCCTTCAAAATCTGTGCTTGTAAACTCATTTACTGTACCTCCTGACAAACAATCGATATATTAATTAATGTACCACAAATACTTCGATTTCACTAAAATGGAGAGAAAATAGAAACTTGGGTAAATTAACGTAGACAATTAATGGAGGGATTAGGATGGATGCAAAAACATGTAATGAATCTCGAGTGGTCAGAACAAGTAGGATTTTTCCTAATGATGTAAATAACCATAATACCTTGTTTGGGGGAAAGCTAATCAGCGATATCGATATGATCGCCTCTATTTCGGCCGTCAGACATTCCAGAGCGGAGTGTGTTACGGCTTCGATTGATTCCGTCGACTTTCTTAGTCCGATTACACCAAAGGATTCGGTTTGCATTGAAACATTTGTTTCCTCAACCGGAACATCTTCGATGGAGATTTTCGTTAAGGTAATTGCAGAAAATCTAATGTCTGGTGATAGAAAAATTGCTGCCACCGCCTTTTTAACCTTTGTCGCCCTAGATGAAAACGGCAAACCGACAAAGGTCCCAGGTATCATTCCTGAAACCGAAGAAGAGAAAAAGCTGTTTGAAACAGGCAAAGAAAGATCAGAAAAACGGAAAGAACACAGAAAAAGCAGTAAAGAGTTGGCAAGCGTACTGACCATACATAAACCATGGGAATAAGAAAAGCGGAAGCGCCTTGGTCAGGGAAAAAAGTAGTTC
>NZ_JBALOS010000152.1:0-7510 GCF_036962765.1 Neobacillus drentensis | reverse complement strand
TAACCTTCATGACGGATTGACTTATGACCCGAGGCCCCTAAGTGCTGAGGCTAGACAATAAGAAAAGAAGCAAAAAGGTTCGCGAATACCGCGAACCTTTTTGCTTACTTTACATTCTGTTCCGTGCGCGCTTGCCATGACATGACTTCATCTTCCTCATCAAACTCAATCGTGACATCGACGACACCTTTTTCCGCCATGATTTTTTCTTCAAGACGATCCTTAATATCATCGGCAGCGGCAACTGTTATTCTTGGGTCAACCTCAATTTCTAATTCAACGTGCAGATCTTCGCCCTCTTTAATAACGGTTATCCCTTGAATATCCTTTACATCAGGATCCTCCATCACGAGGGTGCCGATTTTGTTTTCCATTTCTTCATCTGCTTGGCCAAGAACCCCAGCAGCATTATCCAAAAAGACCCTGCCGACAACAAATAACATCATCGCGCCAATTAGCATGGAGGCAAGCCCCTCTATTTGGTGAAATGCAGTGAAATGGGAAATAACTACTGCCAAAATTGCCAGCAATCCGCCCAAAGTTGCCACCAGATCCTCCATGAAAACAAGCTTCGTTGCAGGTTTAGCTTTTCCCAAGTTGGCAAAACTTTTAGTAAACACTTGAAGTCCGCTTGCCTCTTCTTCGATTTCATGTAAAATCTCTTTCATTGCCTTAAATAAAACGAACATTTCTAAAAGAGTGGCAACCGCTAAAACAAGTAAATTAACAATAAACCCACCAGATTCGGTTGGATGAACCACATGGTGATATCCTTCTTTTATGGTCTCGAATGCCATAATTCCAACAATCAACACAGCCCCCAACAGGACGAGGTTCACTAAGCGGCCAAACCCGTTTGGATACTTCTCAGTTGGTGCCTTTTTACTTAAGGCAGACCCAATAAACACAAAAAACTGGTTAGCAGCATCGCCAAGACTGTGCATCGTTTCAGCAAACATGGCCACATTGCCCGTATACATAAAGGCTACCCCTTTAATAATCGAAATGATTGTATTAATTATTGCCGCCAGCATGGCTGATTTATTGCCCCGTTTTAATAACTGCGATATTTCTCCCATCGTATCCTCTTTTCTTAAGTAAGCTTTTCTCTTCTTAATATTTTCTTAAATAACCAACTTCATTATAAATAAACCTTAATGACAACAAAAGGAAATTTTTCCAACAAGGTGATCAAAATGGTGAGAGGATGAAATTTACAGGGCCCTATCATTCGATAGGGCCCTTCCTATTTAAACGTTATTCAGTACCAAATATAAGCGGTTATTTCGGTTTCCTTGTTCTTCCTCAGCGACTAAATCGTATTTTTTAAGCAAATGGAACACTTCGTTTAAGATGTCCTGGGTATGCTCTTTTTCAAAGAACTGATTAAACAATGGCTCCATCTCTTCTGGAAGAAAGGCTGCTTGTGATTCATATTTAGTTTTTACATCTTCATGGGTATGATTTAGCTTACATTCGCTCATCTGATTTCCCCCTTTTGGTTAATATCTCTAGTATAAACAAAAAAGCCCACAGCTGGGCTTTTTATTTAACCTTCTTACTCTCGGTCACCTCTAAAACATCCAAAAGGAAAACAAAGACGGGGATCCCAACAATTAACCCCCATACACCAAAAAAGTGCTCTGAGAAAATCAAAACGATGAATGTATAAAAAACAGGAAGATTGGTTTTTGAACTCATTAAATTTGGATTTAATATATACGCTTCGATGCCATGAATAATCATAATCGCAATACCGACGTAAAGAACCGTCACCAACCCGCCAATACTATAAGCAATGATTGTCAGCGGTATTAACGAGATAATAACACCTGCAACAGGGATAAGTCCCAAAACGAAAATCATAATGGATAATCCGCCAAGCTGTGGGAAATCCAAGATCCATAAAGCAATAGTTGTTAAAATACAGTTCACAACAGCAATAATCAATTGTGCTTCAATTACTTTACCAAACGTACCAACGAACTTTCGAGCAAAAAATTCAATTTCTGAGTAAACGGGTGCAATTTTACTTGTTCTAAATTTCTTTGTAAAGTCAATTAAACGCAGTTTTTCTAATAAGAAGAACAAACTCAGTAATAGCGCCAATAAAACTTGCAATCCAATTTTACTAATATCCGTAAAGTACTTTAATACAAAAGTAAAGCCCTGCTCTAAGTAACTTGAGATTTTAATTTCTTCCATTCGACTAACAATATAATTCAGCACAATGTTATCATGCTTAGCCGTATAAAAAGCGGTTAACTGCTTGATTAATGCCGTAATTTCACCTGCAATCATTGGCAGGTACATGACCAACCCATACGAAAGCAGACCAACAATACTCGCATACGCAATGACAACGATCAACTTTCGGTTAATCGGTATTTTTTGTTCAATGAATTGCACTAAACGATCCATTAAAAACGCAAATATGAACGTAAGCAAGATTAAATTTATCATAGATTTCATTGCATAAATAACAAAGGCAATGAAGACAAAAATAGATATTCGCTTGAAACCTGTACTGTGCAAAAGTTTATTGATCATAGGCTATTATCGGTCCCCATTATATTCACTATAATTCACATGAAAATATTTTTTAGCAATACATTAATTATACCAAATCTCCTGGTATATTGTCTTATTTTAAAATTGGACAGGAGTAGTTGTGTTTTCAATTGGTCTGCCTTCAAAGCCTTCTTTCTTTAAATAGTCTAAAAGTTTAGGCAAATGAGCAAGTGTTTCCTTTCGCTCGTGTAAAAGAATGACAAGCGGTCCGTTATGGTGTTTCATCTGTTTTATTTGCTCTATAACATTATTGACATAGCGCTTATCCTTATAATACCAATCTTTACTATCTATATTCCAATCCCACATGATATACCCTTTTTCCTTAACAGCCTTTTTATACTCGTCTGTCATGTTTGGCGCACTGCCATAAGGCGTTCTCATGATAAATGAATTGACACCTGAAACTTCCTTTAAGGTGTTTCGATTTTGGTTTAGTTCACTGAGTACGGATTTTTTTGATTTATAAAATTTCTTTTGACTGTGGGATACACTATGTAGTCCAACCGTTTCTCCTGTCTTGGTCATTAATTTTACCGCTTCAGGGTATCTCTTAATATTCCCATCTATCATAAAGAAGGTAGCTTTAAATTGATACTTTTCAAGTAGTTTGATAATGTTATCGGAAAATGGAGCTGGGCCATCATCAAATGTTAAATAGACAATTTTCTTTCCACTTGTGCTTAGTTGTTGTGTATTTTTGGGTTTAGACGGAGCTGCATTAGATTCCTTTGACGGTGATTGAGAAGTAGTTTTATCTTTTGTGGTGGGGTGTGTCCCCGTATCAGTAGTGTGATTGTTTGGTACCTTACTAGTCTCTCGTTCTTGCTCGTTTCTCCAGTGCACTGCTTCGTTTTGCTGTTTTTGCATTCTTTCTTTTTCCAACTTTGCATCGTTTGTGTTTTGCACAATGGTTTTTGCGCTCACATTTTTTTCAACAGGCTGATTCGTAACCTTATTTTTTGGGTGATTATTAGATTCACTGCCTGCTGCTTTTGCTTGAAAATAATTACTGACAAATATTCCTGCAAACAAAAAAGTAACAACAATGACGGCAATTAACGTCCCCTTCGACCAACTGCTTTTAAGATTCCCCATTGATCAATCCCTCTTTGATGTTTATTATTTTTCTACCTCCATTATAGACGAATTATTGATCAAAATGTTACCAATCTATGAAATTATTAGATATAAATTCCTTTTGCTTTAGCGATGCTTTGAATCGGTGGTTTTGTTTCATTTTTCTTCATAATTTTGGTATATAACTCCCATTGACAATGATTCTCATTATCTTTAATATTAAATTAACGAGATTATCTGAAGGGGGATTCAACATGTTTAACATGCTATATGGGTTGAAGGATATTCACACGGTTATTTCTAATCATCGTAAAATCGGCGGTGCGGCTGAAGCTGATTCGATTCGGTTATTATCAGGTGAAACCTACCTAAACCCCGTGTTTACTAATGTTGATATCTCAAAAGGACACTATGTTTCTGTAGGATTTATTGACCAAGATGGTGCAAATGTGATTGCACATGTTGACCAAATTGCTGTTATTAAAGGCTTACAGCATAAATTAATTTGCCAGCTTAATAATACTTACATTAAACAGTACTTACTGCATGATACATTGAAATACTTACAAAAGCTATGTGAAGTGAATGCTGGTTTTGTTACGAGCTCATTCAAAAAAGAAGCGTTGAAATTAGTGCGTGATATTAGTGTGAAAGAATTGAAAAACCACAATATCTCGCTTCCATTCCCTGTTGAGGATAAATTAGTTCAGTTGTTTGCATAAAGAGAACGCGGTCCGCCTTATGGTGGACCGCGTTTTTTTGTTTAGGTTCTGTTTAACGTGCCTGTCGATTTCCGCTCCAATCAACATTGTGCCAAATCAACAGTGAGATTTAACAAAGCCTTTGTTTAAAGAATGACGGCTTGGCAAGCCAATCGATAGCCGTTGTTTAATTCATCGCCAAGTTTTTTATGTTCTTGTTCATTTGGTTTCGAAAGACTTGGGCCTTGCAGAACCTGGACTGTACATTGTCCGCAAGTTCCTTTTTGGCATTTATATTTGATTGCCTGTCCTTGCTTTAAAGCTGCATCTAGTAATGTCCCTTCAGCAGGTGCGATTTCAAATTGATTCCGGCCTTGAATGATGAATATTTTTTCAAGGTGCGTTATGACTTTACCGGATTGGTGTTTAGCTTCTCTTTTTTCAACAACAGAGTGAGTGGGATAAATCCGTACAGGCGCAATTTTTCCAGGAATGAGCGAGCCTACTGTAAAAACTCGATTATTCACCTGATTAATCCCCGATTGCCTCTAGTGTACAAATGGCACCTGGGCGCTTAATTCTTAATACCACGGTTTCATAAACACGGAAAGGATGATTCATCCCTTCCTGACCCATATAAGCTGTGTCAAAATCCTCTGATACGGCAAGATCTAAGTTATTCCGCCCGGTGTTAAGCAGCACACCTGCTCTTCCTTTTAAAACCGGAGATTGGAACACTCCATCTGTGACAAGTTCACGGACATGTTCAATTTCTAATACATTGGTGTCTTTATGAACCCGGTGTAAAAGCGAGTACAGTTCTGGTGATAAGATCAGTGCAAACGGTCCATGATGATTCATTTCAAGCAGCTTGTTCCGTGCATCGACAATATCCTGAAAGGCTGCTCCCGATTCATACCATTCTCCAATTAAGTGCGTCAGCCTGCCTTGAACATTCATTAAGCCGGGGATATCAAATTCTTTAGCTCCATGAAAAATCATCTGATCTTCAAGATTGGCAACGTCACGGGCCGCATTGGCTGCTGGTGAAAAATCGATTGGGATATCGAGGACCTTGGTTTGTTCAATATCGCGCCAATAGAGGATGAAATCCTTATAGAGTAAAGGAATGGTATGGTTTACTCGCTTGCTTGTTTCGAAGGTGGTATCAAAGGATCCTTGGATGTCCATTTTCGCTTCTTGATTTTCGATAAAGATGTCATTTGAGATACTTTGCATTCCTCGTCCGAGCGGGCCATATAGTTCGATAAAACGCCTGCCAACTAGTTGTCTGCGTGCTGATTCAATGACCGTTTTGTCTAGTTCGGCAAATTCTTGATCTGTTAATGGTGCATCCGGAAATAATTGCGATTTGTTCATGATTCTATCCTTTCGTGTTTAAAGTGGTTATTTTTTCGGATTGGGTTAGTATGAGGGTTTTGATTTATTGATGTTGGGTGTTTGGATCGGAATCAGCCGATTTAATTAGGAATTCCGCCAATTATTGCGTTGATTCCGCCAAGTCTAAGATTAATTCCGCCAAACTTATGACGGATTCCACCAAGTTCGAAATTTATTCCGCCAAACACCAAATTTCAATCAAAATCTTATGTAAAAAATGCCTAGATTAAACTCCCCACAGTAAATCCTTTTTTATATTTAGCCGAAGACACAACTGGGTCAGCAGATGAGGTGTTAACTGACCGGTCTAAGTGATCATGATCGTGATCATGATGGGCATGCGGGTCGATGTAGTCATTATCGAACCGTTTATTAATGTCGATCAACATCGCTTTAACCTGCTGATAATCCTCGTAAGATACCTCCCGTAATTGGTTCAGCATGGTGCTTCGTTCCTCGTCAGTAAAGCGAAACAGCGCTAAATCTAGATGTTCCACAAAATTATGTAATCCGAATTTTTCAAGATTTAACTCTTGGAGAAGACGATTAAATTCATTATTAGTCGGTGCAAAATCCTTCTCGTCCTTTTCGTTTTCAAACTTGCTGATAAGCGGTATCAGCTCGACTAAACGAGAAAGCCGCTGCTCCTCTTCCTCAAAAATATGATGGTAATAAAGTCGTTCATGGTCATCGGTTGCGTTCTGAATGACCGGATCCAGCATATTCATAAACTTTTCAATTGCATCTTTGGTGGTTGTAAAAATTTGATAAAAAATCTTGAGTTCCTCTTTCATTTTAAGCACCCCTAGTTCCTTAACTATTGTCATTATTGACGCTAGCATCCGCTTTTAATACCTAGTTAGCTGTAATTAGTTACGAATTGTAACAATTCTTGGACCGCACAATACAGTATATTCGAGAATAACTCTTCTCCCTTGAAACATAATAAATATGGTTATGCCAATACTTTTAGGAGGAGATACAAAATGATGCAAAATCCGCAGGGGACGACGCACCAAAACATGCATACAGGATCTGTACCGCCACAAATGAATCACGGTGGCCATGAACTTTTCGACTTACATGAAGTCTTATCAGGCGCAATAGGAACCATGAATTCCTATTTGTTATATCGTCAACACGTAAAAGATCCAGAATTGATGGATATTCTGGACCGCCAATATCAATTTATGCAGGATGAATACAACATCACTGTGGAGTGTTTCAAAACCGGACAGGATCCTTCCAAACCGACAGGAAAATATATGATGAAACAAGGCAATGATTGGGTCTATGGGATGAAACCCTCCCAGCCAAAAAAACCTTGGCAATCTGCATCGGAGATTAATGATGAATTCATTTCGAGCTGCATGCTTGCTTCCTGTAAAACTGGGGCCTCAGCGAAGACAATGGCTGCATGTGAGACAACCAATCCGGTAGTTCGCCGCGTCCTCGCCGACTCTGTTCCAAATTGTATTGAAATGGCCTATGAAATCTCGATTTATCAAAATAAACATCATTACTATCAGGTACCGCAGCTTGCCCAGCAGGACATGAATCAACTTCTTAACGCCTTCGCCCCTGCACAAGGAATGCCGCAAACTAACAATATGAATATGAACAACATCAATCATTAGAATGAAGACCAGATAAAATAAGAAAAAAATCTATCCTTCCAATTCATTTTGAAATGAAAGAAAGGATAGATTTTTTATACTAAATATTATAACGATATTCCCATAGGTAATGTATGGAAT
>NZ_JBALOS010000151.1:39197-42079 GCF_036962765.1 Neobacillus drentensis | reverse complement strand
CTTTAATACTATACTCCCCGTGACGCAGGACGTAAAAATCAATGAGGTTAATGGCTGTCCATGGAATTAAAAAGTAACTAATAAATAAGATAAAGTTGATAAAATTGGACAAGAAATTTCCCTGACCCCAAATAGCCAGTAAAGTTCCAACGGTTCCAATTCCAAAGATAAAGTACATCCTTACTTTTGGGGTTACTTTTATTTTTAAAAAAGGCTCAACAGTAGATATGGTAGACATAAAGGCGCCATATAAATTAAAAACATTGATGGAGAACTGACCTAGGATGATAACAGCAAATAAAAGAAACGAAAAACTTCCAAACTGATTAGCGAGATTCGTGCCGGAATTACTTAGGAAATTAGGAATGGCCGTAGTCAATAAGACTCCTAAAACCATCATCCAAACAGTGCCTAAAACAGTCCCTGCATACGTATACCAAAAGGTTTTTGAGTAATTGGTATCAACTGGCAAATACCTTGAGTAGTCAGCGACATATGGTGCATATGAGATTTGCCAGGTTGCTACCACACTAACACTTAACATAAAGATTGGTAGATTGAACTCAGCTGGAGACCAGCTTCCTGACGGAACGGGTAATTGGAAGACAATAAACGTAGCCGCTATGAATACAAGAAAGAACACCCATGTCAAATACTTTTGCATTTTATGAATAAGATCATGGCCAATTATTGTCACGATAAAGGTGATGATATTTAGAACAATGATACTCAAAGTTAAATTAAGGTTTAAGGCACTACTCAATACTTGTGCACCTAACAAACCACTGCTTGCAAAAAATCCCAGGTACATGAAAATAACTAGAATTAAAGGAATAACGGCACCAATAACACCAAATTGTGCACGGCTTTGAATCATTTGGGGGATACCGAGTTTAGGTCCTTGAGCAGAATGTGAAGCCATAAAAATGGCTCCTATTAAATTACCAACTATAATAGCGACAACACTCCAAAAAAGATTTAAGCCAAAAGTGACACATAGTGATCCTGTCACAAGTGTGGTAATATGCATATTTGCAGCAAACCAAACTGAAAACAATCCTCTTGGTTTTCCATGACGTTCATTGGCTGGAATATACTCAATACTTCTTGTCTCAATTTTCATAGACCTGCCCCCTGAAATATATTATTTTGGTGACTTTTCTTAGAAGTGAACTTCTTTCTTATTCAACTTGCGTTCATCTTTGTTCTCTATTTCCTTTAAAACAAAGCTGAGTAAATCCAATGCAAGCCGTGCACCTACTTGACCGGTCATTCCAGCTGGGTCATATGGCGGTGCGACTTCAACCAAATCAAAGCCAATGACTTTTCCTCTTTTAGCTATTCCTTCAAGCAATTCATTTACTTCATCGTAAATAAATCCTCCTGGTGAAGGGGTACCTGTTCCGGGTGCTACTGAAGGATCCAAACCATCAATATCTAGGGTAATATAGTATTTTTCCCCTTCTGGAAGTAGTTCTATCACCCTTTCAATTCCCATTTTCCTAATTTGGCGCGGTGATAAAATAACACTTCCATATTCTCGTGCTGCATCCACATCTTCCTTCAAACTGCTGGAAATTCCTCGAATTCCAAATTGGAAAATTTTCTGAACATGGTCCATTTCAGATAAACGACGAATACAGCTTCCATGCCCATACCTTTGCCCGGAACGATGATCAGCCCAATCCAAATGGGCATCGATTTGAATAACATGAAAAGGTCCTAACTCCTCTAAAGCTTTACCGACTGGAATGGTAATGGAGTGATCTCCGCCTAATACAACCGGCATGGCTCCTTTTGAAACAATCTTTCTAATAGCTTCTTCTGTGTTTTCATGACATTGCATCATATCACCATGAACCATGTCAACATCGCCGCAATCTACTACTTTCCATCTTGGCCCCAAATATGTAATATCTTTTTCAATATCGTAAGCACCATTTAATCCAAAACTGTAAAGTGTAGATCCTTCACGAATCCCCCTTGGACCCATTCTTGCTCCAGATTTCCATTGAGTACCCATATCATTTGGAACTCCAATAACGGCTACATCCGCATCTAGTTGATTAATATCTGCACAAACAGGATATTTTCCAAACGTGCAGATACCAGTAAAAGGTAAATTCAAAAATTGCTTTTCATCTTGATTTGACATAAATTAGCCTCCTTTAGTTTTCTATTATTAAAGAATGCAATTTTCATGCCAACTAATAAAGACAGCGTTTAAGTGAAGGTTATAGTCAAAAACGACTACCTTTGCTCAACATATTTTAGTATTTTCCGATTTGCAGTAGATTGGCTGATTCCTAATATTTCTGCAAGTTTAATGCTACTGGGATATTTATGATACATTCGCACAATATACTCCTTTTCTAGTGTTTCTATATAATCGTTTAACGGAATTTCTTTCGTTGACTGGGTGAAGGAATCCTTTTTTGTTTCCTCTTCTCCCCAATCAAAGTCTATTTCGTTCCCACTAGATGTGATCATCTTCTTCTCAATATAGTTTCGTAATTCTCTGACATTTCCCGGCCAATTTTGCTGGCTTAGCCAAGCAGCCATTGTTGGGGTAAAATATGTATTCAATTGATATTTACGATTCAATTGTTCAGTAATCTCGTAAATTAATGGCATGATTTCTTCTTTTCGTTCCCTTAGCGGTGGAATCTCTACTTTTACGACATTGATTCGGTAATAAAGATCTTCTCTAAATTTCCTTTCTTTGATCATCTTTTCTAAGTTTTGATTTGTAGCACAAATAATTCTGCAATTCACCTCAATATTTTTTGTTCCTCCAATTCTCATTAAGGTTTGATTTTGCAAAACCGACAATAATTTTACTTGAAGATTCAATGGCAGTTCACCAATTTCATCTAGAAAAA
>NZ_JBALOS010000151.1:35631-39161 GCF_036962765.1 Neobacillus drentensis | reverse complement strand
CTTCTTACCCCCTTTTTTAGACCCGGTAAAAGCTCCCTCCTCGTACCCGAAAAGCTCTGATTCAAATAAAGATTCAGGTATCGCACCACAGTTTACTTCAATGAAAGGTTCAGCCTTTCTTGATGACATTTGATGAATTTTATAAGCAATATGGTTTTTACCAACCCCCGACTCACCCTCGAGTAATAGAGTTACGTTTATATCTGCTACCTTTGATACAACTTCAAATACTTTTTCCATTTTTCCATTACTTATAAAGAATTGTTGAGTCGCCTGTTTTCGTAATTTTTCATTCTCTTCTTGAAATTTAAGTAATGCTCTTGCTACCTGCTCATTTTCTTTTCTTAAGTACTCAAATTCGGTTATATCCCTTGAAAAACTCGTAGCACCTATTAATATTCCTGATTGATCATAAACCGGATATCCGGAGATGATTAGTTTTCTATGATGATTTGTTTCTTGAATTAGCGTTACTTCCTTGTTAGTTCTTAGCACGCTTGCAATGACAGAGGGAGAAAAAAGTCCTTGTTTTTCAAGTTCGAAAATATTATGATTAACGATTTGCTCACACGGAATACCAAAGACTGTTTCAGTAGATTGACTTGCATATAAAACCATTCCCGTTGCATCCGCAATAAAGATTTCATCAAAAGAATGTTCTAAAATATGGTTTAAAAATATCGAATCATCCCTGCTTATATTCATTTTCATCACCTAGTCATTTTTGATTTAATCATAATCAAAAATGACTAATAATTCAAACTATTTTAAATTATTTTATTTCATTTACGTCAATTTTAAAATGATTTGAAGCAAAGATGCAAAAAGCCACTACAATTATTTCAATGTAGTGGCAGATAACCATTAACTTTATGGTTCTTTACTAGTAATTCTCAATCAAAGATGATAAATCAAACCATATAACTTAATTTTTTTAAGAATATATCTTATTTGCATTAATATCCTTAAATTTCCTAACCTGCCCTGAAATCGCCAATTCAGTTGGCAGGCGTTCAATACTTGATGCTCCAAAAAATCCCGAAACACCTTTTGTCCTATTTAGAACATACTCTGCATCTTCTGGTTCGGAAATGGGACCACCATGACATAAAACAATAATATCTGGATTAATGCTCTTACCGGCATCATGGATTCGCTGGACTAAATCGACTGCCCCATCAATATCGATTGCAGTTTTCGCTCCAATTGCTCCTTTTGTTGTTAAGCCAACATGAGCAACGAGGATGTCAGCACCAGCATTTGCCATTTTTACTGCATCCTCTTCATTAAAGACATAAGGGGAGGTAACTAACCCGATGTCATGTGCTTTTTTAATCATTTCCACTTCTAAATCATAGCCCATTCCAGTTTCCTCTAAGTTTTGCCGGAATTGACCATCACATAAACCTACGGTTGGAAAGTTTTGGACACCGGAAAAACCTAATTCCTTCAGTTGTTTTAAGAAGTAATCCATGTCTCTAAATGGATCCGTTCCGCAAACACCAGCTAATACGGGAGTGTCTTTAACAACAGGTAATACCTCGTTACCCATTTCCACGACAATTTGATTGGCATCCCCGTAAGGCATTAGTCCTGCCAATGAACCACGTCCCGCCATACGGTAGCGGCCTGAATTATAGATGATGATTAGATCAATCCCACCCATTTCAGCGCTTTTTGCTGATAACCCGGTTCCCGCACCTCCACCAATAATTACTTTTTTGTCTTCAATTTGTTTATTTAATCGTGCTAATACTTCTTCTCTAGACAGACGCATTCTCAACACCACCTATTCTTGTACTTAGTAAATCCAATAATTGATTAGCTATTAAACTAGCAACAACAGGATGATTAATATCTTCTTCCACTTCTATTAATTTAATATGAGGTTTCAAGTTCTCTTTTATACCATTATACAAAGCTTGTCTTTCTTCCATTCCTTCAAATGGCTGACCAGATTGATCTAATAATGATACCCCGCCTTTAGGGAAAACAAGGACAGTTGGCGACGAACTCTTATTTAACTTCCGTGCTAATGTTTCGCCTAATATAAAGTTCTCTTCTACGGTTGTCCTCATCAAGGTAGTTGTAGGATTATGTTGATAAAATTTCCGATCGTTGAATTTTTCTGGAACCGTATTAGGAGGACCGAAATTCACCATATCTAACGCACCTACGGAAACCACTTGAGGAATTCCTTTCAATCCAGCTACTTCTAACCGGTTTTCTCCTGAACAAAAAATTCCTCCCACCAGTCCATCTGCCAGCTCCGTTGTGGTAATATCGACAACCCCTTGAATAAAGCCGTCAGTAATTAAATTTTCCATGGCGTCCCCGCCAGCGCCTGTCGCATGGAAGACCAGTACATCAAACCCGTTCTTTTCCAAAATTTCTCTTGTTTGATTGACACATGGTGTCGTTACTCCAAACATCGTAGCTGCAATCATCGGCTTTTCTTCATATACGATTGGAATGGAATTCCCTTTCACCATCCCGCTAAGTGCATTGGCTGCATTCCGAAGAATTCGAGCTGATAAACTGTTAATTCCTGCAATATCAACGATCGAATACATCATCATGATATCTTTTTCTCCAACATATGGACGGGTGTTGCCGGAAGCAACCGTCGAAACAATAAGCTTTGGTACGCCAACCGGTACACTTCTCATCGCGGCTGCACTAACGGTTGTACCCGCCGTTCCTCCCATTCCAAAAACACCTGCCACGATATCATCTTCCACCAATTTTGATAAAACGGAAACGGCTCCCTTAGTCATCACCGCAACAGCATGCCCACGATCATTTTTTTGCCTTAGTTCTTCGATTGTGGAGCCGCCTGCAATGGCAACTTCCTCATTACGAATTTCTCCAACAGAGGAAGACTCATAAACACCAGTATTGATTAATAGAGTTTCTACTCCTGATTCTTCAATGATATCTTTCACATACAAGAATTCTGTTTCCTTTGTATCTAAAGAACCTATTAAGACAATTTTTTTACTCATGAACTCCCTCCTTTTTTAAAATACCATCAAAGAACTCTTTCGTTTGGCGAACAACTTCCACCTCACCAATTCTGTCTTGTTGGTAAAAGGATGGATAATGGGTATCAATGGTTAAGATTGCCTGTGAGTCATTATCAGCAAGCGCTTTTATCAGTGGTTCATGAATAAAGTCATCCTTCCCAGCAATCGCAAAATTTCCAAACGTTCCATATGGATTTTCAATCGTAATCGAATTAGATAAACGTGAAGCGCCTTTTAGGTGGGTTTGATAGACAGAGCCTTTAATATGGTTATACATTTCCAAAGTAGGGTATTCCCCAGCCCGCCAGCCATTGACGATATCCCAATTAATTTTCAGGTTTGGATGGTTCGAGTATTTTAGGAGAATTCCTAATTCCTCACAATTACTTGTTAAAGTAGGTGGTTCGTTTTCAACCAATAAAATTTTTCCTCTTTCTTTTGCCTGTTCTGCATGCCTTAACATAATTTCTGCATTATGTTTATACTGTTTTTCCTTTTCTTCAT
>NZ_JBALOS010000151.1:4922-35607 GCF_036962765.1 Neobacillus drentensis | reverse complement strand
AATATATGAAGTTGAAAAAATATCTGCTAAATCAAATAAACGGTCCAAGACGGTGCTCATTTTTATATGATGATTTTCATCGGCATTTCTGTAGGCGGGCTGCCCCGTAAATGTACACGGATTTACCGCCCAAGAACTTAAACTACTAACTTTTAAATTATTTTCTTGAACTAGTAAACTTAGATACTTAGCCTGTTCCAAAGAAATAGTATCAATCGTCGAACCGTTTAATTTTCCTCTTAAATCAATGTTTTCAAATCCAAGTTCATGTGTATGCTGAAGCGCCTCTTCGAATGATTCACAGCCTAGCATATCTGTAAAAATACTCAGTTTCATTTTTTTATTCCTCCTAAGGTTTATTCAATTGTGATCCAGTTACCAGAACGATTATTTTTGTAAGCCTCAAAAATTTTCGTTAAATGCACGGAGTCTTTTAATGTAGCCCGTTCAATTTTTCTGCCATTTAACACGGCATTTGAAAAGTGATTGACACTTTGAACCATTCCTTGAAGAAAAAGATTTTTATTATAGAGTTGCCCTAAAGAAAATTCTGGCTCCCAATGCACCGGTCCATCAGTAGGGTCATCACCGATATAGGATGGGGCTTTTCCATACTCCCCACTTCCCTTCGACCCCTTATAATAAGATAATCTCATGCCGTTATCGATAACGATATTTTGTTTATTTCCAATTACCTCATATCTTTCAAAAGGACTCGTATCAGCCTGTGTGGAGGGTAACTCTAAACTACCAACAGCACCTGACTTAAAACTAAGCAGCGTTTGCACATTTCCACTTGGCTGGTGTTCAATAAAGCACATCTCTTTTACCTCACCCATTAGGTAATGGATCCCAGACATGGGATGACAAATATCTAAAAACCAATGTAAGCCTGTACGTTCCCCGTGTTCTTCCTGAAATGGCGATAGTGTGAGTGGGTACCTTCCTGACACGGATACTGGTTCACCAAAAGAATTACCTTCTAGAATTTTTTTTGCCTTTTCAAACGATGGATAAAAGTAACGTTTATTAGAAACTAGAACAAATTGACCTGTCTTTTCTTCCAATTCTAATAATTCTTCCGCTTCTCTTACTGTGTAGGCGACAGGCTTTTCGATCCAGGCTGGTAAGCCTGCCTTAAGAATATCTGGGACGATCTTCGGGTATAAAGGATGGCCGTTCCTATCAAAATTTAAGACCACAAATACAGCATCCAGGTCTTCTTTTTTTAGCATTTCCTTATAGTCTGTATATGCTTTTTCAGCACCAAATCTTTTTTTATAAATATCCGCGCGTTCTTGGTTCAAATCACAAACTGCTACTAACTCAATCGGAGCATAATCAAACGTAGGATAAACATTTCTAAAAGCATGCGCACCACAGCCAATAAAGCCCACCCTAATTTTTCTGGCATACTCATAATTAAATTGGATCGGTTCCATCATTTCTCCCCTTTTCTTAAGCTATTTGTCAATCCCTTATTACTCGCCAATTGTTATTCGATCTGGTGCCGAATAAGCAATAATCATTCGACAAGGTTCCCAGCTCGTAACCGTTGCATTATGTGGGATATTCCGCGGGATTCGCAACATCATTCCCGGCTTCAGATGGTAAGATTCGTCTCCCAGTGTGTGATCGCACTCACCCGACAGGACAAAGATCACTTCTTCGCAATTTGGATGGACATGACGGGTATTGGATTCTCCCGCCTTGATGTAAACCATGCCGAATGTCATTTCGCACTCGGGATCAATTTCTTGCCCACAAAGCCACTGAATTCCCCCCCAATCCATTGGTAATAGATGCTTCTCTGTATTCAAGTCTGTAATTGTTGCCATTCAAATCGCTCCATTCGTTTGTTTTTTTGAAAAGCTATTTTCATATATTCCAACAAAGAACCTACTTATTAGCTCCTCCAGTCATCCCTTCTACGAATGACCGTTGAAACATGATATAAATGATAATACTTGGAATCATACTAATAACGGTTCCGCCAAAGATTAATCCAAAATTGGTTGTTTGCTCCCCCTGGAAAGAATACAAACCGAGTGAAATGGTAAATTTCTCTTGGGAGATCAACAAAACTAACGGGAGTAAAAAGTCATTCCATATGTTCATAAATGTGAAGATTAGCAAGGCTACTACACCTGGTTTAGCGAGTGGCAGAATGACAGACCAAAACGTTCTCCATTCCCCGGCACCATCTATTGCGGCTGATTCCCGCAGTTCTTTTGGAATATCTCTAAATGTATTTCTCATCAGGAATATCGAAAATGGCAGCGCCAAACCTGATGACACTAAGGTAACACCCGTAAGAGTATTAACTAATCCCATTGTTTTTAATTGAAAGAAAATAGGGATAATGATCGCCTGAACTGGTAAGGCCATGCCTAATAGTACCAAGTAGAATAGCAGATTATTTCCTTTAAAAGACAAATGGGCAAACGCATATCCTGCAGGACAGGCCACTAGGGCAACAATAACCATGCCACCAATCGTGATAAAAGCACTATTTAAGAAGTACTGCTTGAAGTTTCCTAGGTTCCATGCATTTAGATAATTGTCAAAATTCCACGACTTTGGCAGCGAAAAAGGCGAGTTAAAAATTTCCATATTAGTCTTGAAACTCGCAAGTACCGCATAGAAAATCGGAGCTGTTATAAGGAGAAGTAATAGTAGTAAGATCGCCCATAGTGTAAATTGCGAAGATTTCCACCTTTTGATGAGAGCTTCCACTAATTTTCACTCCTTTCACGGTAATAATTAAAGGTAATCGTAAATATGATGACGATTATTCCTAGGACTACACTTCCAGCAGTGGCATAGCTTACCTTATTCATACTAAAAGCAGCTTTATAGACATAGGTTGAAACAAGCTCACTCATATAAAATGGACCACCCTGGGTCATAATCCAAATCAAGGCAAATCCCTTCAGCGCATTAATAATTACCATGCTGATAACCACGTTCACTGTATTACGTAAACTAGGGATGGTTATACTCCAAAATTTTCTGATTGGACCTGCTCCATCGAGCTCGGCTGCCTCATAGAGTTCATAATTAATATTTTGCAGCCCAGCTAAAAATAAAATCATATAGAGACCATAAAAGGCCCACGTACTGGCTATAACTAAAGCGGGGATAACAAATAAAGGTTCTCCTAACCAATTTTTTGCTAGATTCTCTAATCCAATTGATTTTAGAAATACATTAATGGGTCCCATCATCGGATCATAAATTTTGGACCATAACACACCAACAACTGCTAAGGAAAGAACACTTGGCAGGTAGAAGCCCGCTCGAAAGAAAGATTTGCCTTTTTTTACACGACTAATTAATACGGCCAATATTAAGGTAGGGATGACCATTAAGATTAAACTTAAGCCGACCCATAACAAATTATGTCCTAGTGCTTTTAAGAAAATCTTGTCATCGGTAAGTTTGATATAATTTTCAAACCCAACAAAATTCATGGAAGGGGCTGCACCGTCCCAATCAAAAAAGCTAAAACGAACTGCGTCTATCATCGGATGGAGCATAAAGATTGAATATAAAAGTAGCGCTGGTAACAGAAAGGAAAGAATCGTCATCATCTTTTTAAGCTTTACTTTGTATTTTCCCTTTACTAATAAAAGACTCTTCTTTTGATCAATCTCTAAAGAGGATGTAGGATCAGATATGTTCAATGCGTTACCCCTCCTTTACATTGAGAGGCTTAAACCATTTATTTTTTCCAAATAATTTAAGCCTCTTTTTTTTATTTCTTGCTTAATTTAAACCCTGCAGCACGGTCTTTCTCAGCGGCCGCTTCAATATTATTCATCGCTTCCTTAGGGGTACTTAATCCACCTACTAACCCCTGTAAGTTTTGATAGTATGCTTCCTTCGTTTCTACACCAATAAATACACTTGGATTGTAACCTGATCCATCTGCAATATCTTTCATCGAAGATTTTAATACCTCACCTGCAGGCACCATACCAACCGAAGCTTTTGAAGCAGGAACAAAATTGTAATCTGGTGATTTTAATACAATATCGCTATAATCTTTTGAAATGATAAAACTAAACCATTTCTCTGCTAAATCGACATCTTTGGCTTTTGTTGGAATGACCCATGTCAACCCAATACCTCCCACGGGTTTAGCTGTCTCCCCTTCAATAAAGGAAGGCATCATAAACGTATTTACGCTGGATTGTAATTTTTGGTCCGCAAGATCGGTAATTAAATAGGTTCCCTCAGCTTCCATTGCAGCCTTTTTACTTAAAAATCTAAACTTTGAATCTGGCTGCGTTTGGGTTACTGACTCTTTGGTAATGTATCCCTTTTTCACCCAATCTGCCATCATTTCGGCTACTTCGACAATCTCTGGATCATTCCACTTTCCATTTCCATATAGAAGATCTTCAACCTTTTCAGTACCTGCAACAGACTCTAACATGACACCAAATAGCCATCCGATCGCATATCCATTACGTGCACCTACTGTTATTGGTGAGACTCCTGCATCCTTTAGTTTTTGAAGCGCTTTCAAGAATTCATCCTTTGTCGTCGGAACATTGATTCCATTTTGTTCAAAAACATCTTTGTTATAAAAGAATCCTATCGCATCAATCATATGGGGTACTTCAAAGATGTTTTTCTCGCCAGAGATAAGGTCATAGGCAAATGGTCGTAATTGATCTTTCCAATTGTTTTTTTCGTATAATTTATTTAATGGTTGAATTAAATTTACATCGGATAGTACAGAGACTCTTCCAGGACCCGCATTCATTAGAATGGCATCTGGGGGCTCAACACCTGATTGCAATAGTGTTGGTAGTTTTCCTGATTCTACCTGAACATCCCCAGTTGCAACATTTACATCTACACCAGGATTAAGTTCTTTAAATTTATTGACTACCTTTGTCCATTGCTGTTTTTCTACATCGTTATAATAATTAGGAATATATAGATTAAGTGTTTTATCTTTCTCTACTTTTGCACTTGCATCTTTGCTACCTTCATTTTTACTTGATGCCTTTTCGTTGGAACTAGCTGTTGGTGACTGACACCCGACAATCATTGTTAACATCACTAATGTAAGCGCGAATGCAAAATAACGACGATAATTTTTCACCTTAAGATCCTCCCCGTTCATTTCCTCAATGATTTTTTCAGGACAATACTAGTTCTATTAAAAAAGTAATTTACTTTTATTCCTCCCTTCGCTATTCTTAGATTATTATTTAGTAGCTTACTGATAATTATAAATTTTATAAATAATATAACAACAGGACAAAGCGTAGGAAAAAGGGGTCATTTCGTGGATTGCAATAACCTCAAGAAGTAAACTAGTAAAACGAGAGGAATATATAATAGATGAGATTTGTAACCTCCATTTTTTTTAAACTCCTTCTTTCATTTGTGCTTATTTCAGTACTTCCGTTATCATGGGTCGGTTGGATTACCTATCATAAATATTCACAAAATCTTTTTGAAAAATTAGAGTACCACGCCAATTACATCTTAAGTCAAAAAATGAAAGCGCTTAATACTTTTTTGTTTGATCTTGAAAGAATGCAATCTGGTATGAAGACCAGTACGGTTTTTTCACAATTTCTAGGAAACCAAGATCCCACATTACACCCCCAGCTTTATCTAAAACTTGATTTACTAATGGAAAGTATTCAGACGATAAGGCCAGAAACAGTTGGTATTACCATTATTAGTAATAATGGATTTGTGTACAATTACGGTTATTCTCTCAATATGAATTTTACAAAGGATAATTTTAATAAACTTTCTTGGTTACAGGAAATTGAGAAAAATAACCTGGACCCGATCATTACCAATCTCCATACCAGAGAGTATTCAAACCAGGATAAAGATCAAAAGGTCTATTCCTATGTTCAAAAGGTTTGGGATAGAAAACTACGGAGCTACGGCTATATTGTGATCGATTTTAAACCAGAATTACTTAGAAACATATTAAATAATGAACTTGATTCCCCTAACGCATCCGGGACATTTATTTTTAACAAACAAAGTTTTGTCATATCGCCAGAACGTTCTTCGAATCTTTCGTTTGATTCCGTTAAAAATCAAAAAACTGGGTCTACCATTCATACAAAAGATGATATAAACTACCTGTTTTTTAAACAATATAATCCGAAGACTAAGTGGTACGTAGCAGAATATTTTGTAGAGGATGATTTTTATAAGCCTGTTAATGAGGTAAAGCTAATTGCTTGGATGATCACGATTATTAGTGTATTAGTTTGTTTATTAGCAGCATTGGTTATCTCACAAAGAATATCCAGGCCAATTAAGGACTTGCAGGAAGTTATGAAAAATGTAAAAGGTGGAAATCTCGATCTACAATTCAATGTTCATTCCAAGGATGAAATTGGCGAACTCGGACGAGGATTTAATGAAATGCTTGTGCAGATAAATAAGTTAATCAAATCTGTGGCCAAAGAGGAGAAATTAAAAAAAGCTGCGGAAATCACTGCCCTTCAGCTCCAAATTAATCCTCACTTTCTTTACAATACACTTGAATCTATTAACTCATTAGCAAGGATGAAAAAGGAGTATGAAATAAGCCACTTAATTGTTTTATTAGGCAAATTATTACGATTAAGCATTAGTTCATTTGAGGAAAAAATCCCTATAAATCAGGAAATTATGTACATAGAAAGTTATTTAGAAATTCAAAAAGTTAGAATGAGAGATCCTCTTGACTATTCCATTTTGCTGGATGATCGGATTAAAGATTGTCTAACAGTAAAGTGGATCCTCCAACCAATTGTAGAAAATGCTATTATTCATGGGATCGACCCTTTACGGACCACTGGGAAGCTAACCATTGAAGGAAAACTAGTAGATGAATGCATCCACTTTACCATTAAAGATAATGGAAGAGGAATGATTCCTGAGCAGCTTGAACAAATTCGCGACCAATTGAAAAATAAATATGAGGACTTATCAAAATATAAAAAGAAAATAGGATTATACAATGTTCAAACCAGGATTCTGTCACATTATGGAGATAATTTTGGCATCAGTATCGAAAGCAAAATGAACAAGGGTACTACTGTCACCATAAAAATTCCTAAAGAGGTGTGTGATGACAATGAAAAAAATGTTAATCGTTGATGATGATTGGTTAATTTCCAACAGTCTAATGTCAATGGACGAATGGAATGAGCGAAATATAGATGTTATTGGGACTGCCGAGAATGGTAATGAAGCATTGTATTGGATGGAAAACGAAAAACTAGACATAATCCTTACAGATATTCGAATGCCGCATATGGACGGTATTGAATTAACCAAACATATTTATGAACATTCACCAAGAATTGATGTCATTATTATGAGCGGGTATGAAGAATTCTCCTATGCACATAATGCTCTAAAATATAATGCAAAAGGATACATCTTAAAACCAATCGATACAAAGGAGCTTTTTGGAGTTATAGATAAAATTCAAAAGGAATTGGAGACCACACTCGAAGATTCTTCTTCAGTAGACGACGTTAAATCGGCTACTTATCATGAAAGATTAGTGCTAAGTGCAAAATCCTACATAAATGCTAATTATATGAATCCAATCACGTTAAAGGATGTATCTAAACGTGCTCACCTTACAGAACATTACTTTGGGCAAATTTTTAAATCAACGACCAGCGAATCATTCCTTCAATACCTAACTCGAATTAGATTAGAAAAAGCTTGTCAATTGCTTAAAAATCCTTGCCTTAAATACTACGAAATTAGTCAGCAAGTTGGGTATACTGACCCCAAATACTTCACGAAAATGTTTCAAAAAATTTATGGATTAACCCCGAAAGAATACAGAAAACAATTTTTTAATTTATAATCTATTCAGCAAAACTGTGCCTGTACAATTACTATAGCTTTAGATTCCTTGCGGACAGGCACTAGTCCCATTAAGACAGATGTTAAATGAATAAGTAGAGTAAGAAACTGATTTCAATGGGATAGCCTTCGGCTATCTCTTTTACTTTCAGTTCCTCCTCATCCGTTCGACCATACAGTACTTCATCTATTAGTTAAACAGACAATGTTCTATAGGTTTTATATTTGATATTATCATCAATTTACCTTATTGAGGATATTTTCTGTGAAGGCGCTCAATAAAAAAATCCCCCAAATGGAGGACGGTTCAAATAGTTGATAGATCTTTTCACCTATTTATCTCATTACTTTATTGCTGTAAAATTTTAACTAAATAGAAAATTCAATAAATAATTTCAGTATTGAACTATTACTAAGGGGGTTCCAATGGACTATCATCTTCTCACCTTTGTAACTGTGGTTGACAAAAAAAATTTTACGCGTGCAGCCGAGACCTTGCATATTTCACAATCTGCGGTTACTTTATCCATTAAAGCACTTGAAAAAGATTATGATTTAAAGTTACTTGACCGTAATAATAAATATGTGCGTTTAACAAAAGCAGGAGAAATCTTATATCATCATGCAAAAAAAATCTTATCCCATTACGATCTGATGAATCGTTTAATCGATGATTTGTCTCATTCAGCAAGTGGAATCCTTACCATTGGTTCCAGCTATACCTTTGGGGAATATTTGTTACCAAAACTCATTTCACAGTTTAATGGGGAATATCCATTAATCAAGCCTAATATTTCTATCAGAAACTCTCGTCGAATCATATCTAAACTACTTCGTGGAGAATTAGATTTAGGAATTGTTGAAGGGGTTATGGAACACCCAAAATTGCAGATTCAACCGTTTGCCCAAGATGAGATGGTCCTAATTGTATCTTCAAAACACCCTTTAGCAGTGAAACAAGAAATTAAATTGAATGACTTACACTCGGAAACTTGGATTATTCGAGAAGAAGGTTCAGGAACCCGCCAAGCTATCAATCAACTTTTTTCAACAAATAATTTTTCACCTAACGAAATTCGATCGTTTGGGAGCTCCCAAATTATTAAAGAATCGGTTGAAGCCGGTTTAGGGATTTCGATTTTATCTATACATACAATTCGTAAAGAACTAGAATTAAAAACACTAAGTACCTTACGGATTAAGAACAACCCAATTATTCGTAATTTTTGCTATGTGATCCCCAAAATGGACTTTCAACCTAAATCAGTCGATCTCTTTTTAACATTCCTTCAAAATTCTTACACCTTAGACGTATTGGTTTAATTCTTTGCAACTTAAATAATGGAGTTTTATCCGAATGGATTAGTTTAATCATATTGCCTCTCCATTTTTAAGATTTAATCGCTTTAATAATAGATTCACTTTTTTGTAAAATTGGGACATCTACGGAAAAGGTATCAGGATACTTAATTCCCATTCCTGTATTAAGAGCAACAACTACATCTCGATCTTTAATCCATCCTTGTTCCCTTAATCTGCGTGCTGCTACAAAGGTAGCAGCTCCTTCTGGACAAACGAATGCACCCTCTAGACTAGCGATTTTCTTTTGTTCCTCCAAGAGTGCTTCATCCTCAACTGCTACAGCACATCCTTTTGTTTGGTAAATGGCTTCAAGTACCAAAAAGTCTCCAAGTGCTTTTGGAACATTGATTCCAAATGCAATGGTAGTAGAGTCATTCCAGAATTGGGATTCTGCCTTCCCCTCTTCCCACGCCTTAACGATTGGAGCACAGCCTTCTGCTTGAACAGCGACCAAACGAGGAAGTTCACCTTCAACCCATCCTAATTTTTTAAGTTCTGTAAGTGCTTTATAGATACCAATTATCCCTACGCCGCCGCCGGTTGGATATAAAATTACATCTGGCATTTTCCAGGCCATCTGCTCCGCAATCTCGAGCCCCATTGTTTTTTTACCTTCAATTCGGTATGGTTCTTTTAAAGTCGATGCATCAAATAAACCAAATTCCTCTACTGATTGCGCCACAATTTTTCCGGCATCACTAATAAGTCCATCCACAAGATATAAATTAGAGCCTGAGACCGCTGATTCATTTCTTGTTATTTTGGGAGCATCCTTTGGCATGACAATGGTAGATTGGATTCCTCCTCTGGCAGCATAGAGTGCCCAAGCAGCACCAGCATTTCCATTCGTAGGCATGGCAAGTTCTTTAACACCTAATTCTTTCGCTTTTGATACACCTACAGCAGCTCCGCGTGCTTTAAAGGTGCCTGTAGGAATAATCCCTTCGTCTTTCATCCATAAGTTTGCTATATTCATATCTGTACCTAGAGTAGGCATGGTGATTAGAGGGGTCATCCCCTCTCCTAGTGTGACAACATCCTTTTCATTGGAAACAGGAAGCAGTTCATGATATCTCCAGAGGCTGGCGTCTCTCCCGACTAAATCCTCTTTTGAAAGATCCCTGCCTAACTGGTCTAAATCGTATTCTACTAATAGCGGTGAGCCACACGCACATAACTGCTTTGTTTGTTCGTGAGAATAGGTATTATTACACTTTGGACAATATAAATGTGAAATATAACTGTATTTCATAGTTCATCTCCCTTCTTAAAATAAACAGCAAGATTACTAGTTCTTGTAAATTATAATACGACATCATTATCAATATTAAAAATTAATAATACTAATGGAAATGATATAGAAAACTTATGACATCCCTCCCTTTCAAAAAGAGGAGGGATTAAAAAAAGAGGGCTGCTTAAAGATTTTATCCTTAAGGCAGCCAAAGGTTCTTCTATTAAACTAAAAGACTTTCCCTTTGCTTGGAGGGCTTAACATCACGAGGAATAGGACAATGATAGGGATGATCGACCAATTGTTCTTGTAATTCCTTGTTTGCTTGTTCAATTATTTCTTGATTTTCCAATGCTTTAATGGCAGTTAGGGCCAGAACCTTAGAGACTTGAATCAAACCTTTATGGGCAATCGAAGACTTTCCTTGGGTTACCATTTGCCAACTATGAAGGACTGTTCCTAAAGCTGCGGTCGTGTACATACATTGCGCAGTAGGAGTAATCCAGCTAACGTCACCTACATCTGTTGATCCGGAGAGGAATCCTTTTCCGTCAGATGGAATAGGCTCCGTAGACAAGAATGGTCCCTCTGGATGAATAGGCAATCTTTGTATGGATACCGACTCTAAATACTCTGCACTTTGCTTTTCCGCCTCCGACAAAGTATTCCAGATTTTTTTTGCAAAATCATATTCTTCAGTAGAATAGGAGGGACTTGCTACCTCAGTAATAGACTCCGCCAATACCTTTCCTAAAGTATGATTCGGATTGTAATTTAAACAAGCTTTATCAAACACGATCTCAACATCAGTTTCTGTCATTAAGGCTGCACCTTTGGCAATATTACAAAGGCGTTCAAAAATATGCTTCGTATCCTCAAAATTCTGGGCTCGAACGAGGTATAGGACTTCCGCCTCTGACTGGACAACATTGGGTGAAATACCACCAGTGTTGGTGATGGCATAATGAATCCTTGCTTCTTGTTTAATATGTTCACGTAAGTAATTGGCTCCTACATTCATTAATTCCACCCCATCTAAGGCACTTCTGCCTAAATGCGGATTGGAAGCGGCATGGGCACTTCTTCCTTTAAATTTAAAATAAGCCTGGATATTGGATAAAGAACTAACCTCTACAACTCCTGTCCGGGTATTTGGATGCCAAGTAAGCGCAATGTCTACATCATCAAAAGCACCATCACGTGCCATAAACGTTTTTCCGGATCCGCCTTCTTCTCCAGGACAGCCATAAAAGCGCACTGTTCCTTTTAGTTGGTTCTCTTCAATATATTTTTTTAAAGCCGCAGCCGCAGCTAATGCACCAGTTCCCAATAAATTATGACCACATCCATGGCCATTACTGCCATTTTGAATAGGTTTTTGATAATCAATCTCACTTTTTTGACTTAACCTGGATAAGGCATCAAACTCACCTAGGAAACCAATAATAGGCTTTCCCTCACCAAACTCACCTATAAAGGCAGTTTCGATACCGGCTACGCCATTTGTTACTCTAAATCCTTCTTTTTGTAATTGTTCACATAAATATCTACTAGATACATATTCCTCAAATCTAGTTTCAGGGTTCTCCCAGATAAAGTCGCTAATAGATTTCCATTTTTCCTGTGTTTGTTCTATAAAATTGTTGACCCAATCAACTTGTTTCAAAATGAAATCACCCCTTGTAAAATTCTATAAACTCACTAGACAAACTTGGCCTCTTTTAAACTTACATCCGGCGATACATCATGACCATAGATACAACCAACGCCATCTTTAATGATTATTTTTGTACCAAAGGGTTCGGAAAGAGCTTGTAATCTTTTTAGAATTTCCTCATTCTCAGTGATTTCCGGAAACCCATTTTGGTGCCGCTTTTTACCATGTGAAAGTTCAATAGGATACAATGTAATTTCCACTAACTCCCCGTCTTTCATGGTCCAGTATGGAATGACGGATTCCATCATCTCAGGGATACTCAATAATCCTTTTGTCCCGTTATACGTTTTCTTGTCCATGGCCTGCATTACACCAAAATTATTTGGGATCTCATGATCATCATAAAAATCCTGAGGCAGTGCATCGACAGTCTCATTTTGAAAAATAAAGTTTCCAAGACTATAAAAAATGGGTCTTCCATGGTAAATTTCAATGCCTCTCAGTGTATGTGGACCGTGTCCAACCACACTATGAGCACCTGCATCAATAAATCTTTTTGCAGCTTTCTCTACAAAATCAGCTGCTAGTCTCTTATCTGTTCCCTTCATTTCGTGCGCATGAAAATTAACAATCACATAATCGGCTTGTCTCCGTGTATCATCAATCACTCCTTCAATACGCTTCATATCGTTTTCATTGGGCTCGGTTTTCAGCCCTTCGTCATCGCCGACCTCAAATACCATCGAATAGCCATATAGATCTCGGCCAAACGGCAGGGTTCCTTCCGGAAAAGGCAGCATAAACGCTTCATTTATAGCCATTTGGGTAAAGGCATTTACCTCTGTTTTATCGGCAATATTTTTCAAAACAGACAGTTCTTCTGAATGAATGATATGTTTGCGAATATGGCGAAGTCCATTGATCCCGGGTCTCCCTTTGATGTTATGCCTTTGTTCCGTTGCCATATGAGTCATGTGCGAAGCTACTGAAACAGAAATAAAGCCAATTCGACCGGCGGGTGTATCTAAAAATATAGGTTTTCCTGCTTCATACAAATTCTCCCCTGTTCCCGTGTGGAGAATCCCAGTTTCATCAAGATGACGATTAGTTGCTTCTAGTCCGTCATAGCCATAGTCAAATGCATGGTTATTCGCGGTTCCAACTAAATTAAAACCATAGGCTTTTAAGTCATCTAATCGATCAGGGGTGGTTCGAATGTGGGTCCCACCAGGAATAGCTCCTGGTGTCCCTTCATTGTTCAAAATATTAATCTCAAGATTGGTTATTCTACCATCGGCCTGTTTGACAATCCTTTCAATGCTTGAAAAGCTTTCGTCTTGATAGCTTGGCACTCTTCGTGTTTGTAAATAGTCACCTGTTGCGGCAAACGATATCGTATCTCTCATGTTATAGCACCCCTTTAACTAGGATTAGGTAAATTTACTTTAACTGAGCTGTTTTTAGGTTAAGCTTTTTGGTATCTAGCACCACTTGTGCTAATGCTTGTAAACCAATTTTCATGCCAAGTTCATCTATATCAAATTTCTCATTATGATGACCTGCTGCAATGGTTGTTCCTACTACTGCATATGTAGCTAATCCTCCTCTGCTTTTGACCTTTTCCATCATATAGGTTGCATCCTCTGAACCTGAGCTTTCATTAGAAAGTAATTGAACTCGTTTGATTTCTTGGATATCTTTTATCGAGTCATGAATAAACTCAACAAGCTCGTCACTACAATCACACGACTTTGCTTCGCCGACTATATCGAGATCCATCTCAACCTGATGAGCAATGGCGGTTCCTTTTAATACATTTATGGCATTGGTTAAGATATACTCATTTACCTCAGAGGTATCACCACGTGTCTCTATCTTTAATTTCGCAGAGGAAGGAATAATATTTCTGCCCGTTCCGGCGTTAAGGACACCAACATTAATTCGGGAATTTCCAGCACTATGGCGTGAAATACCATGTAAATTAAGGACAGCAGATGCTGCAGCTAGTAACGCATTTTTGCCCTCTTCTGGTTTTCCGCCTGCATGTGATGCCACACCTGAAAAGGTAACATCTATCTTGGTAGTAGATAGGTATCCGTTATTGCCGCAAACAATTTCTCCAAGTGGCACACCTGTACCAATATGGGTAGCGATGAATACATCAACATCATCTAATACTCCTGCAGCCACCATTGATTTTGCTCCTCGTACCCCTTCTTCTGCAGGCTGAAAGATCAGTTTTAATTTTCCTGATAGATGTTCTTTCATTTCAGAGAGTAATTTTGCTAATCCTAATCCAATCGATGTATGAGCATCGTGACCACACGCATGCATCATTCCAAGGTTTATCGATCGAAAACCTAGTGCAAATGGAAGGTGGTCAAGATCATTTGATTCCTCTAAATCTAAAGCATCCATATCAAATCGAAGTCCAATGGTTGGACCAGGCCGCTTAGTATCCAGAATTCCAACAACACCGGTATGACCACCTTTTACAAGCTCTAGCCATTTTTCATTTGCTCCTTGTTGACGTGCTCGTTTTTCATGCTGGTGCAGAACTTCCTTTGATGGAACACCCATTCTCGCCTTTGAATCTATGACGTCCTTGCCAATTTTAATTTCATATCCCCACGCTTCAAGCTTTTCAGCAACTAAAGAGGATGTCCGGAATTCAAGCCAGCCTGATTCAGCATGTTGATGAAAATCCCGGCTCCATTCCACCATCTCTGAAAAAATTTCATCTACTAAACAAGGAAGATTAACTTTCATATAAACACACCCTTTTCTATTAAATTTTTTTTAACAAGTTTATTGATGCAGATGGCAGGCCACAAAGTGCCCTGGTGCCATCTCGATACTTTCCGGAACAGCTTGTTTACAAATGGCTGTAGCAAAAGGACAGCGCGTATGAAAATTACACCCAGACGGCGGATTAATAGGAGATGGTATTTCTCCTTTTAAATGGACCTTCTTTTGTTTTATTTTAGGATTTGGATGTGGAATGGAAGATAATAGCGCTTGGGTATATGGATGAAGAGGATTCGCAAAAAGTTCATCTGTTTCAGCCTCCTCCATCATTTTGCCTAGGTACATAACACCGATTCTATCGGAAATATGCCTCACCACACTTAAATCATGTGCGACAAATAAATAGGTCAGACCGAGTTCTTCTTGAAGATCTTCTAAGAGGTTAATAATCTGTGATTGAATGGAAACATCTAAAGCGGAAACCGGCTCATCACAGATAATCAGTTTTGGATTTACGACTAATGCTCTCGCTAATCCAATCCGTTGGCGTTGGCCCCCAGAAAATTCATGCGGAAAACGATAATAGGTATCTGCATGTAAGCCAACTTTTTCTAAAATAGCAAAAACTCGTTCCATCCGATCCTGGTTGGTTCCAATATTGTGAATCACCATTGGTTCAGCAATACTGTCTCCAATCCTTTTTCTAGGATTTAAAGAAGAGTAGGGATCCTGAAAAACCATTTGAAGGTCTTGACGTTTCTTCCTAAACTCAGAGTTTGATAGTTTAAAAATGTCAGTTCCTTCAAAAAAGACCTCCCCTTCAGTTGGGGCAGTTAATCGTAGGATTGTTCGCCCCATTGTACTTTTACCGCAGCCTGATTCTCCAACAAGCCCGTACGTCTCTCCTTCATTCAAATGGAACGATACATCATCTACTGCCTTCACATATTTTTTGGTAACACCAATTGGATTTTTAACCGGAAAGTATTTTTTAATACCCTTGATTTCTAGAAGCTTCTTTTTGGCATATTCTTGTTCTGGTCGTTCCTCCAAATTGATTGCTTCATGTTGCATTTGCCATCGCCCCCTCTATTTCTTTATAGTGCCAGCACTTAATTCGTTTCATATTATTTAAAGCCTCTAATTCCGGCTTTTCATTCATACATTTTGCATCTGCAAATGGACATCTAGGAGCAAATCGGCAGCCTTTTGGAATTTCATTAAGTGACGGCACCATGCCCTTTATGATCGAGAGTTTTTTATTTCTGTCACCGTAAAGCTGTGGAATGGAATTGATTAACCCTTTTGTATATGGATGAAGAGGGTTTTCAAATAAGGAATCGACATCTCCCTCTTCCACCACTTCCCCTAAATACATGACTGCGACCCGGGTGCAATGCTGGGCAACAACACCTAAATCATGTGTAATCAGCATAATCCCCATGTCTAATTCATGTCTTAGGCTATCAATCAATTCTAAAATTTGAGACTGTATGGTTACGTCTAATGCAGTTGTGGGTTCATCTGCAATTAGTAATTTTGGCTGGCATGCTAGGGCAATCGCAATCATAACCCTTTGCCGCATACCGCCCGAAATTTGGTGAGGATATTCTTCAATCCTTTGTTCAGGAGCAGGAATGCCGATTAATTTCAACATGTCTAGCGCTCTTTGGTACGCTTCTCTTCTCGTAAGCTTTTGATGGAGCATAATCGGTTCCATAATCTGATCACCAATAGTAAATACTGGATTCAGGGAACTTAAGGGGTCTTGGAAAATCATCGAAATGTCATTTCCTCTTATCTTTCGCATTTCGGATACCGGTACTTCTAATAGATTTTTTCCTTCAAAATTAATTTCGCCATCATAGGTAGTCACACCATTTTCTTCAAAAAGGCGTAAAATGGATTGTGCAGTCACACTCTTACCACATCCGGATTCGCCAACAATAGCTAACACTTCACCACGATCTACATAAAAGGAAATACCATCAACTGCGGTTACTCTCCCTCTTTCAGTTTGGAAATGAGTTTTAAGACCTTTTATTTCTAACAAATGTTCTTCCATCTTTAGTATCCTCCCTTTTTAGTAGTCGGCTCCATTATTACTTTTTGGCACGGTTCGTATGTGGGTCTAACAAGTCTCTTAACCCATCACCAAACAGGTTCAACCCTAAAACGCTCATAATAATGGCAAGCCCAGGGAAAAAGGTCATCCACCAAGCATTAAAAATTACCAATTTACCATCATATAGAATGTTACCCCAGCTTGGAGCTGGTGCCGGAACCCCAACACCTAAAAAGCTTAAGCCTGCTTCGATAATAATGGCATCAGCGAAAATAAAGGTAGAGTACACGATTAAAGGGGAGAGTGTATTTGGGGCGATATGCTGCCAAATAATTCTCAGGGAGGATGCCCCTTGTGCTTTCATCGCTTCAATGTACGTTTGCTCCCTTACCACTAATGCTGCTGACCTGACTACACGGGCCACATAAGGGGCATACACTACACTTAAGGCGATAATGACATTCTCGACATTTGTTCCTAGAGCTGCCATTAGTGAAATAGCCAGCAAAATAGCTGGAAAAGCCATTAAGCCATCACAGATTCTCATCAAGATGTGATCGAGTACTTTATAATAGGAAGAATATAAACCTATAATCATGCCTAAAATCGCAGTAATAATCGCTACCGAAATGCCTACACCCATTGAAGCCCGCGCCCCGTAAACCACCCTAGCAAAAAGATCCCTTCCTAGGTTGTCGGTTCCTAAAAGATGTTCACCACTTGGAGCTTTTAATCGACTAGTTACAACCATTTCATAAGGATTATAGGACGAAAGAAAAGGTCCTATTAAGGTAATAACCAAGGTAAATAAAAGGATAACACTCCCTGTAACAGTTAATTTATTAAATAAAAAACGACGGACAAACAAGCGTCTTCTTTCTCTATTAATATCTCTTTTAAAGTCGCTCAGTTGTCGTTTTTTTTCAATCGCTAATTCCATTCCATAACCTCCATTCACACAAAGATAAGTTATGATTCTTTTCTTAAACGGACTCGTGGGTCAATGACTCCATATAGTAAATCAACCAATAAATTAATTAACACATAGGCCACAGTTACCATTAACACGGTACCTTGGATGACAGTGTAGTCTCTTCGTTCTACAGAATTGATAATCAATTGACCAATCCCAGGAATATTAAAAACGGTTTCGGTAACAGCTGCACCCGCCACCAACATACCAAAAGTTTGACCTAAAACAGTTAAAATAGGTATAAATGCATTCCTTAAGGTATGTTTATAGATTACTTTCCTCTCATGTAGTCCTTTGGCTCTAGCTGTTTTAATAAAATTTAAGTTTAACGTTTCGACCATTGAGGACCGAGTCATACGTGAAATTAACGCTGCTTGACCAGTACCCAATGCAATTGCAGGCATAATAAGGTATTTGATATGTTCCCACAACCCTGCGCTTAATGGCTGGTAACCTGCTACAGGCAGCCACTTTAGGTTAATAGCTAATACTATTATTAAGAACAATCCGAAAAGAAAATGAGGGATGGAAATACCTAGTAAGGATAAGCCCATAAAAGTTTGGTCTGTAATAGTGCCCCTTTTTCGGGCTGCCATTATTCCTAGAGGCAAGGCAATAATAATGGCGGTAATTTGTGCCATTATCGCTAAAGATAGCGTAGGTCCCAGATGTTCAAATATAGCAACAGTTACAGGTTTGTCCATGAAAAATGAATTACCTAAATCTCCCTGAAAAACACCTTTAACCCAATGGAAATACTGCTGATAAATTGGGGCAGTTAATCCTAAATCATGTTTTAGCTGAACAACATCTTGTTGGCTTGCCTCAGGTCCTAGCATCACGGATGCTGGATCACCGGGAGTCAAATGAATAATCATGAATACCACAATTGAAACAATGATTAGAACGGGAATCAATGACAAAATCCGTTTCAAGATATAGGATTTCAAATAAACAAACCTCCTTTGGTAGGAAAAATGTGAACTTTAGACAACAACACTTGCACATTAATTGAGAAAGTTATGCACAAGTGTTGTTTTGCTTTACAACTATTTATTTAGTTAAACTGGTGTTCCAAAGAATAATTCCTTCAAAATATCCGTTTCCTTTAATTTCTTTGTCTCTATAGGCAGAGAAGGTAAGGAAATCACCGATATTAATGTAAGCCATATACTCTTTCCAGTTATAAGCCTGTAACTCATCCCATTTGGCCATTGCTTCTTTATCTGATGAAGCGGTGCGAATTTCTTCCGTCAACTGTTGAAGTTTAGCATCCACTGGCCAGCCAGCGTAATTAGGATCTAACGGTAAAGTTTGAGTTGGTATTGATACAGGAGAAAAACCTGTAATAAAGGCATCCCATGCTGATGGATCATTTCGTTTCGTTGTTAATGTTGCCCAATCCACAACGTCAATTTTTACTTTCATTCCAATAGCTTCTAACTGTTGTTTCATTACAACTGCTGTATTATAAATGTACTCATAATCCCGAGTGGCTAAAATGCGAACCTCTTCACCGTTATAGCCTGCTTCTTTTAATAGCTCTTTGGCTTTTTCTTTATCATGTTGGTTATAAAACTCTTTTCCTGCATCCGTGTACCATTTTGCTTGCTCTTTGTACATTAGGCCATTATCAAGGCGGTAAAATTTTTTATTTCCCAAAGCACCCATCAATACATCCTCATTATTAATTCCTGTGTTTACTGCTTGGCGAAGTTTTTGATTCGTAAATGGGCCCTGTTTTTTGTTAAATACGAAGGCAACACCACCATATAAATTTAGAGAAGGTTTTATATCTTGAGAACTATTAATTTGATCATAATTATCATAGGAAATCTGGTAGGCAATTTGGTATTGCCCTGTTGTAATACCAGCTAATCTAGTGGAGCTATCAGTTACTACGTCAAAAATTAAATGATCAACAAATACTTCTTTTTTACCAGCTAGACCATTAGATGGGGCATCGACTGGTTTGTAATCATCGTATTTTGTTAATTTAATATATTGGTCTGGTTTCCATTCAACCAATTTAAACGGTCCTGTCCCAACAATTTCAGTAATTCCGTCTTTTGGAGCATTGTCAATGATTTCTTTTGGCATAATGGCAGCAAACTGATTAGTGGAAGCAATAACATCCAACACACCAATCGTTGGCTTTTCAATTTTCAATTCAACAGTGTATGGATCCTTCTCCGCAAATTGGCCTTTTCCAATTGCATTAGCTGCTCGTGTTGATTTCACTAACCAGCGATTCATTGATGCTACGACATCTTCTGCCGTCATTTCTTTACCATTATGAAATTTTACTCCCTTCCTTAAATGAAAAGTATAGGTTAAGCCATCATCACTTTTTTCATAGGACTCAGCTAACATTGGTTCTACTTCATATTTTGGATTCAACACTAATAATGTTTCAAACACATGCCTGGCAATTTCTTTTGTAGCGGTTGTAGTAGAGATTTGGGGGTCGAGAGTTGGTGGTTGTGCATCGAGGGCAATGTGAATGTCTCCTCCCTTTTTAGTTACGGTATTTTTGTTACTTGCATTGGTTTCTTTAGATGTTTCAGAACTACACCCTATTAATACAATAGAAAGAAATAAAAGAGATGAAATCAACAAACTTAGTATTTTAAAATTTTTAATCATAATTAAGCCCCCTCTTTTTGGTTTATATTTGATAATTCAGAAAATAAAAAGTATTTTTCTATTAAGCCAACATCCGCTTCCCGATTCTTTCTAAGAGATTAACTGCAAGTGGCAGTACAGCCTCATTGATATCAAATTTATGATGATGATGTGGTGCGGGTAATGGTGAACCAATATTCATATATGTTCCTTTTCCCCCTCTCTCCTGGACGCGTTTAATAAGAAAGGACGCATCTTCACTACCTATACTTGTGTCACAATCTTCCTTAAAAGAGATAAAACCTTCTAGCTTCCTCGCCTCTTCGAGTACAACCGATACCATTTCCGGATCTGGTCGAATCGTCGTTGCCTCTCCAATGATTTCGGTGTCACATGTCAATCCGTGCATATAGGCACTATGTTTTACAATGGTTTTTACACGCTCTTCTAATTCGTCTTTTATTTCTTCTATATCGGATCGGATATCAATGACCATCGATGCTTCGCTAGGAATGATGTTAGCCGCCGAACCGCCTTCTAGTATTCCGACATTCACTCGGGTTGTGCCGCCACTGAAACGGGGGATAGCATGAATATTTAATAAGGCAGTAGCTGCTCCCAATAACGCATTTCGCCCTTTTTCAGGTGTGCCTCCAGCATGTGACGGAACACCGTAAAAGTAGGCCTTCATTTTGGAGGAAGCTAGAAATTTGGAATTCCCTCCATGGATTTCTCCAAGTGGGATATCTAGTCCAAGGTGAGAGCAAAAAAGAAAATCAACGTCATCCACAATTCCTTTTTGAGCCATCGCATAACCACCACGTCCTCCTTCTTCAGCAGGCTGAAAGATTAACTTCAATGTTCCCGCAAAATTTCGGTCTGCTAATCTCTCAGCTAAAACAAGTCCCATTGCGGTGTGGCCGTCATGTGCACATGCATGCATATTACCGCTAAATTCGGAACCAAATTCATGAGACTGAGGAAAATGATCATAATCCTTACTCTCCTGAATTGGTAAAGCATCCATATCGAATCGGAAACCAACTGTTGGACCTTCTTTTTTTCCCTTTAACACCCCAACAACTGCTGTATTTCCATCTTTCATTTTCTCGATAATTGTTTCGTTAGCACCAAATTTTATTGCCCTCGAATATGCCTCATCTAATTCACGCTGAGATGGTACACCTCTACGAGAATTATGATCGATCGCATCTCTCCCATATAAAATGTCATATCCTAAAGAAAGTAGCACTTCTACGACTCTAGAAGCTGTTCGGAATTCGGTGAAACCTAACTCGGGATATTGGTGAAAATCTCTTCTTAAAGTAATAACATCCATGAAATTGTTCCCCTTTCTATTAAACTATCTAAATTAAATAATAGATAATTTGGATCAATGTTAGATTCTATAACACCAACTATTTAATTTATTAGAATAATAGCAAAGTTATAATGATAAATAAAATGAGTTTTCTAAATATTCACAATAAGTTTTTTTAATAATTAAAGTTAAAATGAGTGATTTCTATTTAATAGAAATATGAACAGGAATGGTAAGGGGGGATGACTTATGCGGAGGTAAATGTCTCTACTGAAAACAAACATTAAACGATCAAACAAGCTAAGATACTCAAACAAATGGAAACAAGTAATATTACGATTAAGGGTCTTAATGCCTTTGTCCGTAATTCACGGAGGTTTACATTTAATCCTAACCCTACCATAGCTGAGGTTAGGCACTAAGAAGGATATTCTCTGGATAACCAATAACCAAGTAGCGCAATAAAAAAGGTAAACCCAATTCCACCGACCCATGACCCCATAGAGCATTCCATTTTGATCTATTCAATCCAAGGGATCTTGCTTTTTCAGTTTGCATGATCGCACCTCCGTTTCTATTCTTATTTAAAGTTAATTGATGGTGAGTGCTAAGTAAAATTGATATATATAATGGTTATAATAAGTTATTTTTATAAGACGAATAGGAAAGTTTAAAGGAATTTATATCTCGTTGAAGGATGGCTACGATTAAATTAGTAAAAGCAATCGTAATCTTGTTTTCCAGTTTAAAGACTCGAATCATCGTCTTCTATGACGAAAAAAAGTACCATCCATTTGTTGAATGATACTTGGCAATATTTTTATCTTTACCGAAAAACGGTTGTGAAATATTGTTGTGAAACAAGAAAAAACAAGTTGCTGCATAATTTGTGCGCATTTTAATAAACTTTTCTTCACGAAGAGGCAAAACTCTTTCCGTTCAGATAATAAGCGGACTCCAGGAATGTACTGAAAGCGACTTCTACCTCTGGAATTCCGAGTGCTTGAATATGTTTTGTTACAATGTTGGCAAATTGGTCTTGAATTTCCTGACCGCGTTCGAACCATTTCACTTCTATTAATGGGTATCCAGGCACTTCATTTCCATCAAATACATAAGTTGATTTGACTATTTCTAAAGTGAAATTGTCCGTTCCACATGCACATAAATCTGCCAATTCTTGTAATAATGAAGTACTAATCGTTTTTACCTGATCAACTGAAACTCCTCTAATGATTAAATGTGGCATACAAATCGCTCCCATATCGTGTGATAAATTTTTAAAATATATAACAATATCTATAATGACACTAATTTATCTAATAGCCAATTCAACCCTGATATGGAATATCGATCAATTAATATAGACGCTTCCCCATCCAGAATTCATTCAGTCATACGCGTTCAGAGTTACTCCACTATGCTTAACGGCCACATAAAGGTTTTCAATACCCGGGATATTCCCCAGGATTTGAAAACCATCGTCCGGAATACAATCCCGCTAATACTTTGATTAGCGGGATTGTTATGTTCATTGCCATCAATGAATTGCCTATATGTACGGCAATCTTACTTCCCTATCCCCAGATAGATATTAATTGGACATGGTTTGCAGAAAACGGAACAAATGTTTGTATTTCCTATATCATATAAAATAAACTTCCGCAATTATGTCCAGTTTATTAAATATGGCGATGGAGAATCTCAAAACCTTTAAAAAAGCAGAGACCCATTTGGTCCCTGCATCTCCAATTTAAACTCTTATTAGGTAAGTATGGCTGTCGTTTTGCAAAACAAAATATGTTTCTAATTTATTGATTGTTCATTTAAAGAGGCGCATTTATCTAACTTATCATTCTGAAACCGTTACTTCAATTGGCTCTGCTACTAAATGCCATTCCTTACCAAGCATTTGGAATGTATGCATCGCAAACACATTTACCGTTCCGGGTTCAATAGCTTGAATGGTATTACCTTCAATTTTAACCTTCGTTTCTCCGTTATTCACAAAGAGGGTCGTTTGAATATTTTCTGTTTTATCTTCTCGATAGTTCACTTTAGATTTCACCTGAATCACAGCTGATTTTCCGACTTTCAAGTTCACTTTTTTGTTCGGAATTTCTAAACGAATCGGTGCATCCGTCAGCCACTGCGTATAGTCCGTGATCGGTCCGACAACCCCAGCCTCCAAGGCTTGTCCAAATGGATTCTCGTTTCTAAACGTCCAATGCATATTTAGGAATCCGCGCTGTCGCATGTATTGGATAAATTCCGGATTCAGACTGCCATAGTCTGCGTTCAGTGTCGCGTTCATGCTGGCTCCGTACTGCATCATTTGCTGGGCTTTTTTCAGCCTGCTTTCTACCGTGGATGGTACACCTGATGAATAAAGATAACCAGTGCCAACTTCAGGGTTGAGACTGCGAGTGTTTCGGATATGATTCGAATTAAAGCTTTGAATCACGACGTTATCAACCATTCCGGATTGCTCGATCTCCTCCATTACTTGCTTCTCGATGCCATCCGCCTTCAACTCGACAAGAAGAACCACATCTTTCCCCTTGAACTCATCTAAATACTCTTTAAATGTTGGTATCTTTTCTCCTTGGAATTCAGGACTGAACTTGATGCCGGCATCAAGAGCACGAATCTGCTCAAGTGTTGAATCCTTTACATTGCCTTTTCCATTCGTTGTACGGTCCACTGTATAGTCATGCATAATGACCAGCTGGCCGTCCTTTGTCCTCTGTACATCTGTTTCAATCATATCCGCTCCCAATTCATAGGCCTTACGATAGGAAGTCATCGTATTTTCAGGAGCAAGGGATGGTACGCCGCGATGCGCAGCAACGACAGGTCGCTGCACCAGTGTATTCTTTGGATACTGCCCCAAAGCTTCAATGGAAGCTGCAGGGTTCTCCGTTAAAATGCCGTCCACTCCAAGATGAATGATTGAATGAGCCGCTTGAACATCCTCCGCACCGATTCCCCAAACCGAAATGGCGCGGCTATGCAAATAATGAACCGTATCAGGACTCAGAATCTTTTGCGGTATGACCGCCACCATCGCATTGTTTTTATGAATGTCACGTGCAAAAGCAGCCATATCATGTTTATTGAAGGATGCCTTGTTGTAAAGAAGGGCACCTCGTGCTGTTTTAATAAAACCGCGCATTTCTTTTACAATCGCAGGATTGCTGGATAAAATCTGAAAATCCTGTGTCTGTGTTTCTTTTAGGATATTCGCAAGACCTTCAATATCCACATGTTCTTCGACATGAACGACCGGAATGAATTTGCCTTTCATGGTTTCCAGGGCTTTTTCAATTGGTGCCCCGTCAACAGTCCATTGCCCCTGCTCGTTCCGCTTTGCCTGCAAGAGCACGGAAGATGTACCTTCTTGCGTGACGGTTTTCGAAATAATCGTAGGCGGATTCACGATATTCGTGTTCACTTCTTGCGGTAGAAATGCGTTTGTATTCGCTAATGGAGGAAGTGCATTTGAATAGGCATTGACCTTTACATTATCGAATTGAACTGTAGTACCGTTCGCTTGGAAGCCAACATCTCCATTTGCCCATTTTCCGGCCTGGTCCGTATCCACCACAAGCTGACCATCGATAAATTGCTGCACACGATTTCCGCTTGCGATCACTTTTATATGATAAGTCTTATGGAAGGCCATATTTTCTGGATAAAAATTTGTTTCAGGCACCACCCACTGATTACTTTCATTCCTGATGGCGAACTCCAGTCCGTTCAACGCAGTAGTACCTCTGCGCATGGCAAATTGATAATACGGATAAGAATTCGGCTGGACACGATACATTAAAGAAGCCCATCGGCTGTCTTCCACTGCACTTTGAAACGTCATATCCGCTTCATAAACGTAATTCCCGGTTTGGTTTCCCAAAGGAATCACAACTCTGGCAGGAGCACCAGAAGATGGGGACGTTAATACCAGCTTGCCGTCTACGACCTTGGCATTCCCCTGCACAAGCTTCCAGCCGGCTGGAAGCATACCGTTAGCGATTTGATCGAAATTCTCCTGTGTAAGAGCTTGCTCCGCGGCGTGTACCTTAGTTGAACTATTCACCGGACCCATCCACAAACTTCCAAAAATTCCTACTGATACTAAAACAGCTGTTATTCTTTTTGATTTCCCCCTGAAATTTGGTACCATAGTTAGTCTCCTTTTTATTTAGTAGAAACATTGTGACTAATTGACGGGTGTTTTTGTGTATTTTAATAGAAAGAGTGCAAAGGAATACATACTTTACAATGAAAATATTACCAAATGAAGTTATACGTAGGATTAATATATTTTAAAGATATTGTTAAAAAAGACAGGACTTTTGCAATAAGCATTATCTACTAAACTAAATGATCTAGGACAGTGAATATTAGGTTTACTAGAAGATGAACAGGGGGAAATGAATGCTAAAAAAGGAATAAATATTTGATATTGAAGTACTTAAGGAGGTTTGTGAGGAAGATGGTTTTAATATATTTCTAAAAATTGTTTTTCAAACATATAAGAGTGCCAAGTTACATCCCCCGGCACTCCATTTATTTTTTATTATTTAATTAACAACTTTCTGCCTAATGCCTTCCCTTCTCATTAGCTCTTTCACTTTCAGAACAATTCTATCAAATTCCGTCTAAAAAATTCTTTTAAAGGGAGGTAAATAATTGAGATCATCCTCCTTTTATTGCGTCCAAGATAGTATCGATATTCCATTCCATCATTTTTATATACGTATCTCCATCTTCACCCTGTTTCCCCAAAGAATCGGTGAACACTTTTCCAGCAATTGGAACACCGATTTCTCTAGAAACCATTTCCATACTGCGCGGGTCAATGCTTGTTTCAACATATAACACCGGAACATCCTTTGTTAGAGGAACTGTGTAATTTCTAGTTATTTATAAATATCATTAGTTATTGGAAATCTTTATTCTTAATGGGTTTTACGGAAATTTAATAATATTAAGTTATTTATTATTATCGGTAGTTATTTTAAGTTTGCGACCAATATATTACCATTTTTTTCTAATAGATACCCGCCTATTGTTACCGACAATATCTGCAGATCCTGTATTAAGGTTCTGCAGAATATTTTTTTAAGCTTAATATCAATTGATGCTTATCAAATGTTCAAGATCCCTATTTGAAAAAATAAAGACCGAATTTTAAATAAATGTATGTCTGAATCGGTCGAAAAGAGTGTATAAAAAGGCGCTTGGGCAATCATATTGGTTTGAATTTTATTAAGAATCCCCCCCTTATTGGGCAGATTACGTGTTCAACGTTACTTTTTTAAAAAAATATTTTGTTGTCAATTTATTAGTCATAATTTAGTATTTGAATTGTGAAAATTGGAAAAAATCTAATAAATTTTTAATGATGAAAAATACACATCCAATGAAAATAACGTCAATTTTTCATAGAATCTCTTTGTCAATAAACAAGGTCAGTGTGAAAGATGAAATCACATGAAGAAATCTAGTATTAGTAGATTGATATTACCAGTCTGTATTTACAGGTTGATTAATATAAAAAAAAATAGGAGGTTGACAAATGAGAAAAAAAGTAACAAAACAAATTACAGCATTAACTCTCATCTTTACGGTAATCCTGTCTCTATTTAGTAGTTTGGCTTCTGCCTCACCTGTAAGGTCAGTAAAGGAAACAAAGGAACCGCCCTCAAAGGAGATCGTAAAACTTACTCCAAGTGAATCGACAGTCTCGTTCTCTCTTTCTAAAGGCAAACATGAATTAAAGGCTGAAGCAGAGTATAAGGATGGTTCCAAAGCTGATGTTACAGCAGACGGAAAATGGACTTCACTAGATGAGAAAGTTGTTACAGTTGCTAGTGGAGTGCTAACAGCAGTGAATGCAGGGTCTACACATGTACAATTCAGTCTTGGTAATGCAGTGTTAAACGTTGAAGTAAATGTTACTCAAGATGCGCGTGTTTCAAGTCAAAATCTAAATCCTTCAGAAGGGAAAAAAATTGTATCGCTCGTTTTAGCGGCGAATCAAATTACCTACATAAATGAAGGGGAAGAGCGTCCTATCGCATTGAAAGCGCTTTATAGCGATGGCTCGATGGAAGACGTAACTAAATTAGCTAACTGGGAATCAAGAGATCCTTCAATTGCATCGGTTGAAAAAGGTGTATTAAAAGGGATATCACCAGGTAATGTTTCAATGAAAGTAACATACGCAAATTTTCCACAAATAAATTTCTTTGCTTCGATAAGAGATATTCCTGAAAATGTAACGGGGCTGTACCTGTCGGCTGACATGTTGAGGTTAGAAACCTCTGATAAGTCGGTTCAAGTAAGTGCCAGTACAAAGAACCCCATGGTGGGGAATAAAGAGGTTACTTCTTTAGGAAGTTGGACAACGACAGATCGAAATGTAGCTACGGTAAGTAAAGATGGTCAAATAACCCCAGTTGGAATCGGCCAAGCATATATTTATTTTAAATATGATAAGTTGGTTGGTGCTGTACTTGTTAATGTTGTTAAGCCTACAAAGCTTATAACTGATCAACTTACAGTTGAACTAATGCCAGGACAAAATTGGCCTGTTAATTTAACCGAAGTATTCACTAATGGAATATCAGAAGGTGGTATGACTTTAGTTGAAAATGTAAATCCTAATGATGTCAAATGGACAGTCGAAGATAACAGCATTGCAAAGGTTACTGATTCAGGATATATCATTGGAGGTAAGACAGGTAAAACGTTTGTGACAGCTTCCTATCGTTCAGATGTTCTTCCTCCAGTTAAAATTGAGGTTACTGTCACCAATAAGCTTACAACTCCTAGAGTTATTGGTTTGACAGCTTCTCAACCAAACCTCTCTTTAGGAATAGGTGAAGAAACGCCTATTAAAATAAATGCGATTTATAGTGATGGGAGTACTGAGGATGTAACAGGTTCCGTTGAATTGTACTCCGACAATTTCCACGTAGCTTCAGTTTCCCGAAAATATGGTGGTGAATCAAAAGTTATTGGTCAATTAAGTGGCACAACTGTCTTGCATGCTATCTATAATGATTTTCGTTACTTTGTAGATATCCCGGTGGCAGTCACGGATAAAGACGGTCAAAAGCAGGCTCCAAACCCTGAATCAATTTCTGTTACACCAGATATGAAAAATATGGTAGTAAATCAACAGCAGCAATTAGAGGTAAAAACGACCTATTCAGACAGATCAAATTCGACTTCATATGCGGTATATAAATCATCTAATCCTGATGTTGTTAAAGTAAATAAGGATGGCCTGCTTACAGCTGTAGGCACTGGTACAACAATTATTACCGTAGATAGCTCTGGATACTCGAAGCAGGTTTCAATTGTCGTTTCAAATGAACCTTCTAAAGATTTTGCAAATAAAATGGTTGATCTGATTCCTAGTGAAAATGATATCACCTTTAGTTTATCTGAGCACACACATTCGTTCTCTGTAAAAGCAAAATATAAGGATGGTTCAACTGCTGACGTTACATCAGACTCAAGATTCACAACATTAGACCCGGACAAAGTTACTGTTAAGAATGGGGTCCTTACAGCAGTAGCAGCAGGAACAACGCAGGTACTTATCGATTACGGAACAAGCACAAAAATCTTGAATGTTTCAATTCTTTCTGGGAATGATGCGTCAATAAAAGATTTAAAAATTGAGTCCTTGCTTGCTTCCTCATTGGATGTTGTTGTTCAAAAAGATAAGCTTTATCCAGTACATGTTTTTGCTCAATACAATGATGGAACTCAAAGAGAAATAACGAAGTCAATTCAATGGACAACAGAGGATCCTACAGTTGTAAGTGTTAAAGACGGGAAATTTATTGGAATGAAAACTGGAAAAACAAGGGTTAGTGCAACAATTGCAGGTTTCTCTTCTATTAAATTTCCAGTAAAAGTACAAGATCAAGTTGGACCAGTAAATTTAGTAGGAATTGTTAGCGCGGGGATAATATTACAGCCTGAAGCAGGAAATATAGTAGAAGCGATAACTAATATTAGCAATGGGATGATATTACACCCTGAAGAAGGAACTATTGATGCGAACGCGTTTGCTGAATATACAGATCATAATATAGTTCAGGTTGATACAGAAGGGAAATGGGAATCTTCCGACGAAAGTGTAGCAACTGTTGACCAGAACGGAGTCATTACATGGGTCGGCCCTGGTGAAGCATACATCTGGTTTAATTATTATGGTTTGAGAGATGCTATTTGGGTAAGAAACACTAAGCCTGTAGATTTATATTGGGCTGAAAACAATAAATGGACAACTAGCAATGTAATGTTAGAACCTAATAAGTCCACTGACATCTCAATTAATGGCTTCTTTGGTCATCATGGCCGAGATGGAAATTGTGATTGTTATAATCTTACTAGCAAAGCAAAATTGACGGTGGCGGACGAATCGGTTGCAACGATTTCTGCTGATGGACATCTCATCGCTCACTCTGTTGGAAAAACGACAATAACTGCTACTGTTTTTGGAATGTCAAAGACAATTGATGTTGAAGTTGTAGCAAAGTATCCTACATTTATTAGGGGGATAAGTTCTTCGCCGGGTTATATCGTAAATTCAGCAGGCTCAACAAATGAGGTAGTCATAAATGCTATGTCCAGCGATGGAACGATAAAAGACGTTACAGCTGATGTCAAATGGAATAGTTCTAATTCGGAAGTAGCTGAAGTGACCGCTGATCATAAGATCCTAACGAAGTCTGAAGGAGCCGCTGTTATCATTGCGGAATATGGTGAATTTAAAATCATTATTCCTGTTATAGTTAAACCTAATTAAATAA
>NZ_JBALOS010000151.1:0-4883 GCF_036962765.1 Neobacillus drentensis | reverse complement strand
AATTCGCCGCAATATTCAATATGAAAAGCCAGTAATTTGTGGCCATTCCCCCCAAAAAGTTGAGAAGTAAAAAAAACGGGAGCCGTTTCTATCGAAATGGCTCCCGTTTTTTTAGTTTCATACTTTATATTGTTCACTAATACCCTATCACACTAATAAAAAAGACAGACCCGACATGGGTCTATCTCTTCGACTTTATAAAACTAGAAAGTATGTGCAAGGTCTTTAGCACGGGCAATAGCATTTTCTTTTATTTCCTGTGCTTTATCTGGCATTGCATTATGTCCTTCTACAAATAGCCCTTCGAAAGCCGGAATTTTATTTTGAATCAAAAATAAAATAAATAATAATTCTCGGATTTTATTATTTTTAATTCGAGACAATTGTATAAAATGATTTACAGAATGTCAAAAAAATTGTTCGCATCATATTTTCCTCCTTTGGGAAATGGTAACATATCCATTTTTTTAGTGAACATCAGCCTGGTTTTCGGGAATCACTTTATACAGGAAATTTGGCGGCAAACTGCTTCTTATTGCATTAATAAAAAATTCAATTGCCTCTTCAGATTCAAATAGGATACCACCAATCACTTTATTTTCAATTTCAAGTTCTTGTCCTTTTTGATCAAATATTCTTACCCTAAATATCATAAATGACCATCCATATTATTTTATTATTTTTGCTTATATCGTTTTATTTCATGGCGTTTTTCAATACGTTTTTCAATTCTTTCTATTTCATCGCTATTGTTAAGAAGGTTCTTTTTGTTTTCCTGTACTAATTCTAGAAATGATATTTTTTTCGTTTTACGCATGATCGTTCCTCCTGTTGCTTTGTTCTATTAATCAGAATAAAATAGTCTTAATTTGTAATTTTGGTAGAAATTTATTCTATAATGATTTCTGTTATAACATTGTTACTCATCTAATAATTTTTCTAAATTTTTATCTACAAATTTCGCGGGGAAACCGGCGCCCTAAATACTGTTGCGATACCCTGTCCACCAGCCATGCAAAGAGTAGCAAGCCCCCACTTCGCCTTTCTTTTCAACATGGAGTGTATAAGTGTCACACTAATTCTAGCACCACTGTTTCCAATCGGATGCCCTAGTGCAATGGCTCCGCCATTTACATTCGTTTTATTCATTGGTAAACCCAGTTCTTTTATGACAGCTAACGATTGAGCAGCAAATGCTTCATTAAGTTCAATTAAATCTAAATCCTCCATTTGTATATTTGCCATGCTTAACGCTTTATTTGTTGCCTCAACAGGCCCAATTCCCATCCGATCTGGCTTTACCCCTGAAACTCCAAGTCCTACAACTTCTACTAAAGGCTCTAATTGATATCGATCCACCATTTCACCGGAAACCAGTAACAACATAGAGGCACCGTCGTTTAATCCAGATGAGTTCCCCGCTGTGACTGTTCCGTCCTTCTTAAACACAGGTTTTAAAGTCGCTAATTTTTCTAAATTTGTTTTCCTTGGGTGTTCATCTTTAGAAAAAATAATAGAATCTCCCTTTTTTTGTGGAACTTTTACAGGAACAATCTCGTTCTGGAAACCGCCATCTTCATTGGCATTAAGTGCCTTTTGCTGACTTTCATATGCAAATAAATCTTGCTCCTCACGGGAGATCGAATAATCTTCAGCCAGATTTTCTGCTGTCATTCCCATTACAAGCTTTCCGTACTTCTCTACAGGCTGGGAACCCGGTTGACTTTCCTTATTCGGATCGAGAATTTCACTGTTTCCTGAAAGAAAGCCATAACGTCCATTTCGAATATAATAAGGAGCATTGCTCATGCTTTCTACCCCCCCTACAATATAGGCATGACCTAGACCAGCTCGAATTGCCAAGAAAGCATTATGAATAGACTGCATACCCGATCCACATTGGCGATTTACGGTGTACCCTGGAATTGACTCCGGCAAGTCTGCCTTTAAAAGAGCCACTCTAGCAATATTAGCTTGGTCTTGGCTCTGTTTTGCCTGACCAATAATCACTTCATCAATCACTTCTTCAGGCAGCAAATTCTTTTCTTTTAAATTCTGAAATAATGGAAGTAATAGATCATCCGGCTGTAAGTCCTTTAGAGCTCCGCCTATTTTTCCCACCGCTGTCCGTTGTGCACTTACTATATAAACTTTATTATTCATGATGTCCTCCATCGTTTACTGACATAACTTTAAAGTCTGCATCCGTCTTTTCTTGAACTTCTTTCAAAGTGACACCAGGCATTAATTCTTTTAATACTAACTGATCATTCTGGAATTCAAAAACAGCTAATTCTGTAATAATCCAATCAACTTTACGAATGGATGTAATCGGGTATGTGCAATTTTTAACTATTTTAGAATCTCCATTTTTGGCGGTATGATTGGTCGTAACAATAATCTTTTTGGCCCCGCTTAAAAGATCCATAGCCCCTCCTACTCCCATGATATTTTTCCCAGGTATCGCCCAGTTTGCAATATACCCCTGTTCATCAACCTGCAGTGCTCCCAGTATGGCAACATCCACATGTCCCCCGCGGATCATGGCAAAAGAGTCTGCACTATTAAAATAGGAAGCACCCATTCCCTCACTAATTGGCAGCTTTCCCGCATTGACTAGGTTTGGATCAAAATCTTCTTCCCTATTCAACTCTCGAACCCCAAGCATTCCATTTTCTGTATGGAAATAAACGAACTCTGAATCCACATATTTGGCAATGAGTGTGGGTATTCCGATTCCTAAATTAATGACTGAATTTGGTTGCAGTTCAGCCGCTGCCCTTTTCGCTATTAACTCTTGAACGTCTTTATTTGATTGCATTTTTTGCTACAACTCCTTCCTTAGTTAGAATCAGATGGCTTTCTACAATGGCGTCGACAAATAAATGAGGGGTGACAATTTCCTCGGGTGAAAGCTCGCCTGCCTCAACAATCTCGTCAACCTCAGCAATGACGAAGTCAGCTGCTGTGGCCATTAACGGATTAAAATTGCGAGCCGTTTTGTAATACACTAAATTCCCGAGAGTATCTGCCTTTGCAGCTTTAATCAGTGAAACATTTGCTCGCAGCGGCTCTTCAAATACATACCATTCTCCATTAATTTCGCGTACTTCCTTCCCTTCTGCCAATTGAGTCCCAACACTTGTTTTTGTATAATAGCCGCCAATACCGGCTCCTCCAGCTCTTATTGATTCAGACATCGTTCCCTGAGGCATAAGCTGAATTTCAAGTTTACCTTGAATAAACTGATCTCCCACTTCCCTATTACTAGTAAAATACGAACCAATAGCTTTTCTAATTTTTCCTTGTCGTAATAAAATGCCTAGGCCTTTTCCTTGTTCACCAAGATTATTACTGATTACGGTAAGTTCATTCACATCATGGCGTGTCAATTCGTCAATTAAACTTAATGGAGCACCAACTAAACCAAATCCTCCAACCATAATGGTGTCACTTGAATTTACTTTTGTAATGATTTCTTTTGCACTTTTTACTTTTTGCATAGATTTCACTCCCTACTTATTTTGACAAAGCAAAAAGCCCAGCCAATCCAAAGGAAATAAGCATAGTGCTTTTTCCTTTGGAAAGACTGGGCTACCTTAAATTTAATGAAAACGGTGAGTTTTCAACATTAAGAATTCATCTTTCCACCATCGTAATCAGTAATTGATTAAGAATTTACATTTATAAAATTTACCGTGAATTTATTTTACTACTTTATTAATAACTTACAAGTAGAAAGAATTCCCATCTCTTAACTTCATAACAACGGTATTCTATTTAATGTTCTTCATTTTTAACTTTTAAAACGCAAGAGCCGGTATCGTCAGAATTTAGAATGAGGCGATTAATTTTTATTTTACTTGATTAAGTCTTTCCATGTACCTTTTATAGGCTGCTTTTAATGCCACAATTACGGAATTCGTAGAAGGAGCAAAGTAATGCTTCTCAACTCTCTGAATTAGTTCATCAATTCCATTGGATAAGTCATAACCGACCATCATACGTCTAAAAAAATCCTTTGTTAAATCTGCCAAAAAAGTGAATTCCACATTAATAATTTCATTGGTAGCAGGATCAATTTCCAATATAATTCCTGTATGTTTATATGCTTCGTACATAGCACTTCCTTGAGGTGCCTTAGAATATGCAGTGACAAGTACAGTATTCAATTCTTTGTGGTTTCCCATAACATAGCCCCCTACCCTTGAACTATTCATAGCATTTAATAAAAACACCCTTTCATACATTTTCTGCTAATTAATAAAAATTTTTCTAAAATTAACTTACAACATCAAAATGTTTTACCAATCTTTTTTTAACCAGCCATATTATTACTAGCTAAGGATGCGTTATAGATAGAGTAATGATCAAGATACATCTTTTGAGTCCCTAAAGGAAATACAAACTTTAAGGTATTGGTTCCAACTGTATAGCTGATAATTTCTTCCTTGTTAATGGTTTTAACATCTGTTTTCGGAGAACCAAAATAATACTTAATGTCCTGAATGGTTAAGGCTTTTAAACTCGGATCATAAGATCGAATCTCAAACAACTGCTGCCCTTTATTATAAGCCACAACTACATTTTTTTTACTATATGTGCAATAGGTGCCTTTTGCTGCAGCAACATACTCTCTTTTATCTTCTTTTCCCCAACTCTTTCTTACTTCATCAATTGTGGTGCTTTTTATATGAAAATCAGCGTTTATTATTGAACCTACTTTTGCTTTAGTTCTTATATTTATTAGCAATTTATTCTTTGTACTATTTGTCGCAGGCACTGAAGCATTTGATATTGCTTTGGTTATTTGATTATTTAGATTACTTACATTTACAAGTGTAACTTTATTATTATTAAGATTATATTTATGTTTTAAAGTT
>NZ_JBALOS010000150.1:0-6174 GCF_036962765.1 Neobacillus drentensis | reverse complement strand
ATATCTTTAAAGAAGGTTTTACAATATAAAATAAAAAACAAATTGAATACTACAAATATGGCAAATAGTATTTTCATAATGTTAGTTGTATCCTTTGTTAGTGCCTTATCGTCAATTATATTGATAACAGTCCATCCTGACTTTTCTGAGGTGTATTTTGATATATACTTAGTGTCTTTTTTATAATTATATTTATAAAAATTATTGTCCTTATTGTTAATATCCTTAAGATATTCTACTTGAGAAACATTTTTTCCAAGCAAACTTTTATCCGGTGATATTACAATTTTCCCCTTAGGATCAGCGATAATCATTTTTCCTACAGAATCATTCGTAAATCTTGAATAGATAGAATTTAGTGCCTCTGTTTTAATTTCACAATATATAAACTCAGTAGCTGTATTGTACCAACTGTATTCTGGACTAATTCCAACTAAAAAATCAATTCCTTTAGCATTAACATCATCAGAACTATTAAAATTATTTATACTAAATACTTTGTCTTTATTTTTTATACTTTCCTTATACAATGAACTGTCTTTTACATCAGAATCATTTTTATATAGAGGGTCTTTATACTTAAATATCTGGCCATTCTTTGAAAAAAATACTATTGAATTTATCATCCCTTGATAGGCAAATAAATAATCAAGCTTTGATTCTATCTTTGTGGAAATTTCAAGCTTTTTAACAGAATCCTTTTCCTCATACCAACTATTTACAAGGAGTAATAGTTCATTTTCATTTGAAACCTTTGCTACATTGAGGGATATCCGCCTTAACTCAAGCTCAATATCCATTGATAGCTGTTCCATATTTTGCTGAGTCTTTTCATTGTAGTGAGAAACCAAAACTCCTTCATAAAGCTTATTAATAACAACACTAGTGATAATAAAGGGTATAACTATAAATAAAATAAAGCTACTAATAAACTTTTTCGACATATTTTTACTATTTATCATAAAATTACCACCTCATTTTNNGTATAAAATGGCATATAATATTAATATTAAAGAGCATCTACGAAAAATGTAAATGCTCTTTATAAAGAATTATCTCATTATAGTTTTTCTTCTTCTGAATAAACCAATGCCTATAGTGCTGATGATTGGTCAAAGCCCAACTAACATATTAGTATCTGCAAAGGAGCCTGTCTTAGGAAGTATTGTCACATTTACAGTATTTTTCTTCGATACAAACTCATCAACAGCCTTCCTCAAAGCTACTATATGACATGAAAATAGCCAGCAAGTTTAATCGCTGGCTATTTTTATTCACGTAATCTAGCATTGAAAGAGAGAAAGTAGGCATTAGGATTAAATTTGCCATCCCCATTCCCTTTAATCAAACCTGCTTCTGCAGCTGTTACCACATATGGTTTTGCCCATATTGGAATCTGATCTGCATCATCAAACGCCAGTGTTAACTTTGTATTTACTTCAAGACCCAGCGCACGAACAATAATAACGACAAATTCACTTTTGGTTATTTCATGATTTGCACGGAATGTACCATCTTCGTATCCCGTAATGAAACCAGCTTTAACAAGTGTTTGAATGAATGGCTGAACCCATAACTACTGCATTACTTCTGCTGACTGCTTGCGGTTGCAGTTTTCTTCAACGCAATTTTTGGATCTTCTTTTACTGTAATTTCTGCAACAGCTTTCTTGTCAGTACCTTCTATCGCACCATTTTTAATAAACACATTTTCCTTGCTTATTTGATTATCAGAAATGCTGTCCCATGTAACAGATACAAAAGTCTTTGTATTATCACTTAATTTTACTTCAAGCCTGCTTGGAGTATTGGTGTTTTACCAATTACTGTACTTACTTTTACTTCAGGAATTTCAGTGATTGTAGTCCCTTGGATCTGTAACTATAACAATAGCCTGAGCTTTTATTTTAGTTCCTGTTACCCTACCCTTTACGCTGAATGATCCAACATTCTTATAGCTATCTTTAGCTATTTTATCCCAAGTTACAGGTACATTTATAACTGTACCATTTGATGTGAACATCTTCGCAGTTTCTGGCATAACAGGTGAAGTTCCTACTGTAGTGTAAACATTCATCACTTTTGCATCTACTATATCAACTTCTTCACTAGCCGTTACAGTTACAGTAGCTATAATAGCTGCAGCTTCAACGCCATTAATGTGTCCTACTACTTCAAATGATCCTTCTTCAGCATATTTTGAAGGGGCAATTGCTGGCCATTGAACTGGCAATTCCATTTCTGTGTTATTGCTCAATGTTGCCTTTACTGTTGAAGGCATTTCCGGGTGCATTCCCACTGATGTGCTGACCTCAACGGTATCTGGTCCAGTAATGGATGGAGCTTCTTGAGCAACTCTCATCTCAGCTACACTCGCCCAACCATTAATACCTTCTAACGCTGTTAACTTAACATGAGTTATTGGCTTTGAACTATCAATTGCTACTTGTTTTGTAGCAACTGTTCTTTCCCATGTTCCACTTGAAACAACTTTAGTAAAGTCTTCAGCACCTGCATACTTAACATATAGGTCATATTTTGTAATGAAGCCATTACCACTTGCTTCTCCTCTACTATTAGTCTCCTGTCTTGGAGTTACATCTAATCTGTTTCCATTGTAAGCTTTACCTAAATCAAGAGTAATGGATTGTGGTAATGTATCGCTTCCATCCCAAGCTGTGTGCCACAATGAACCTGTGTTTCCATCAAGAACATTTTCAGGGTTATCACCTTCTTGATAACCAGTTGCACTTGCTTTGATACCATCTACAGGAATAGCAGATAAGTCAACAGGTGCAATTGGCAGCGGTTCAATTGTAGCATCCTTTGCTTCCTTAACCACTAGATCATCAAGGATAAAGTCTCCTGCTGAACTTCCGGCCGTATTTCTTGCTCCGATCCAGAAATCTTCCGTACTTGCTGTAAATTTAACAGTGAACTGTGTAGGAACGGTTGCCTGTGGCATTGGTACATTCATCACTTCCTTAGTACCGTTACCAACAACGAAATTAACCTTCTTATCAAACTGACTTTCATATTTGAATGATACTTCGTAAGTTGTTCCTTTATCGAATCTTAAAGTCTGCGGTAATGTTCTCATGATGAGACCACTACCAGTTTTATGGGACTTAATGGACCATTCGCCATTTAATACGTCATCAACTGCTTTTCCATTCCAACCTTTTTGAGTGTATGGAGCGTGTAATTCTGATAAATGAGTACGTGGATCACTTACTCCGTCAGCATCTGCTATAACAAATGGAGTCAAACCTTGGTCAACATTTTCAAAATCTTCAGCTAATACTACATCTGAAGATTGTGGAACAACTCTCTTTGTAGGTACAGAGCGTACATCGTCAAATGTTACAGTCGCTGTTCCTGGAGCTACTTGCAAGTATAATTTTGCAGTTTCCTGTCCTTCTGCTATATCAAATACTACTCTCATTCTCTGCATATTTGTGCTGTGCTTTGAGTCAGCTGAGATATAGTTTTTAAGCGGTGAACTTTCAGTATAGTTAGTTATGTTTGCTCCGCCGAAATTTTTAACACCAATAGTCGTTTTACGTTTTGCATTTCCTGCAGTGTTTGGATCGCTAGCATTTGTACGGTTTGGTGTATTGCCAACCTGAACATATATTGAAGTTGAGTATGTTCCTGGCTTCAATCCTGATAATTTAGTTTCTAATAAAGTCTCTTCATTGTTTTCTTTTACTACTAATTCATATTGTCCACGATTGTTACGTTCTACTGTTGCAGCACCGCTCTTTACTTTCCAGTGATCTAATGTTCCGCTGTTGAAGCTTGGATCCTTTGTAGGCATTCCAAATCCCCACTTCATATCTTCAGCAGTTACAGAAACATCACCTTTGTATACAACGTAAGCTTGTTTTGGTTCTGCTTCAATCGTGATTTTGCCATCAACTACGTTTAATACTTTTTTATCTTTCTTACCGGTATCTGTTAATGTGTATAACTTAACTGTTGATACATTGTTCCAGCTATTTGGAAGCTCCCAAGTCGATGATCCGCCAACTTCATTGTAGTGGTACAATTTCTCTTCAACTTTAGCCAATTCACTATCTGTCTTATCGGCATTTGGCGACCATGGCAGCAAATATTTGAGGTTTGAATACGTTACCTTATCATAAATGTTCCCGCCATCAGAAGCTTTCGTAATTGTTACATCTTCTTCTAGAAGCTTTTTACCATCTTTCGTAAATGTTCTTTTTCCATCATCTGTTCTCTGCGCAACAACATTTCCTTTAAATTCAACTCTCCCTACATTGTCTTTCACATCGTACTTCGTCATGGGGAAGCTTTGCAGATATTTGGTTGGTAGATTTGTTTTGAAGACAACATCGATCATTTCATCATAATTTACTCTACCCTGCCATCCTTCAGCATCAGTTGCCTCCGTGCCGCCGAGGATTGGGTGACGAACTATCCAAGTATCCTTCTGGTTATTTCTTATAAATCTTGCGATGTCACTGCTGTAGCCCTTTATGTTTTTTCCACCGTAATCATAATCAACTGACCAGTGATTCCAAACGGCTTCATCTTCTAATACATTTGGAAACTCAGTAGTAAGGGCCCATCCCAAAGAATTCACTTCTCTTGCAAATCTTCTTCCATTAAAGCCCTGTTCATACCATGCATCAGCATAAATAAAGTCAAGTGTTGGTGCATCGTCCTTTAACATCTGTAATCGTTTCATTCGGTTGCCAGTATAAACTTCTCTACGGTAGGTTGGATCATCAAAGTCATAGGATTGGTCAATCCAGTCCCAACCAGGTTTATTTAAATTCACCAATTGATCATCGAAAGCCTTTGCTTCCGGGTGAGCACCTGTGCCGCTAATATGTACACCCATGAAAGCATTATAGCTCTGTGCTTTTCTTACAAGTGTATCCATATCCTTCTGTCCGCCCTGACGTACACCTATATGTCCGCCGTAATCCGGATGTGCCGAGTCATGACCTTCTGCTTGGTAACCCTTTAGTTCCACAAACTGTCCAAGCCCATCAGTTGATAAATATATTCTTTTTGTTTCATCTAATGTCTTTAAGAATGGGTTTGTTGCCTGGCTACCAAAGTTCATTGGTATACGGTGAACAACAAGTTCGGACATTCTGTCGCTGCCAACAGGATTGTTCATAATATTACGGTAAGCAATAGCTGCATCCTGCCAGTCCATTTGATCATCACCATTTGCATCTTCTGTGATCACTACTTTAGCGTGTGGTAATGGCTCCGTTATATCATCAGGCATTTCATTTCCACGATATACCCATGAAGCACTCCACAAAGCTGTTCGAGAATAACCCGTTTTCTCTGTAGTCTGCTTAACAATACGGTGGTTGTCATTGTCTGCATCTTTATTTGTATCACCAAATGCATTTGACCAAACACTTGCTGCCAATTCATCATTGTTAATGAACGCGTACATATAGTTTTTTGGTGTACTATCTACCGTAGGAGTACCTGATACAGGTTGATACACATCACCTTTTTTATAAACAGCGTTTTCCATTCTGGAACCGGCAAATTCTGCGCCCGCTTCTGTACTTCTTACCGATGCCAAGCTATGGTTTGGAATTTCAATGGTGTGTATTCTCTTTGTACCATTTCCCTCCACTTTTGTTACTTCAAAATCAAGTGTATTCTCTTTTACTGTTATGGATAGAAATATCACTACATTTAACTCATCAACGGTTAGAACATAGTCAGCTTTATTATCTGCTGCTTCTGTGTAGGTTACTTTCGGTACATAGTCTGTTCCGTTAATTCTTATTGTGTTTAATACATCTTCTGAGCCATTTAATACTTTGCTGTTTAACTCATACTTTATTACTCTTGGAAAATTCTTGTCTACCTCAACTTTCATTTGATTTGATGCTATTATTCCATCATAAGCTGCAGCATCTGCAGCATCTGCAGTTCCTGAAAATGCTGGAATTGTAATGCTAATCATCTGTGCAGAAGCTACCACAATTGCTAAGTTTTTAATTATCTTTGACAGTGACATGATTTACCTCCTCTAGGTTTAATCCATTTCTTCTCAATTGCTTTTAATCAATCTTTAGTTTAACTTAAGCTGTAGAAACAACATTTTTACCTAGAAAAGGAATATTAAAGTCAAATACTTGTGTAAACATAAATAATGATAAAAATAAAC